>JANTGX010000005.1 GCA_024762755.1 Gammaproteobacteria bacterium | reverse complement strand
TGAACAGGGCGACGCCGGCGCTCAGGCTGTCGGCCAGGCTGGCGATCCAGCCACTGGCGGCGCTGCCCAGCTCACTGGTGTAGCCCTCGGCCAGGCCCTGACCGAGGGCCTCGGCGCGGGCCGCCTGGACGGGATCGGCGAAGGGCCGGCCGTGCCAGGCGAATCGCCCCTGCTGCCAGGTCACGCCGCATTCCTCCACGCCGTCGGCGGTACGCCGGAACCGCTGCACGGGCAGGGCATCGAGCAGTTCGTTGGCCAGCAGCACACCGCGCAGCCCGCTGGGCAGGCTCTCTAGCCAGGTGACCCGGGGCAACAGGTGGGGCACCCGCGCGGCGAGGGTCTCGCGCTGGCGCTGGCGCAGGTCGGCGCTCGCCTCCAGCAGCAGGTAGCGTGCGGGCAACTGGCCGAGCCGCTCCAGCTCGGCGAGGAGATCCGCCGCCATGACTCCCGAGCCACCACCGGCCTCCAGCACGTCCCCGCCGGCGAGGCCGGCGAGCACCTCGGCCACCTGCCGCGCCAGGCTCCGCGAGAACAACGGCGACAGCTCCGGCGCGGTGACGAAGTCGCCGGCGGCACCGAACTTGCGACTACCGGCGCTGTAGTAACCGAGGCCGGGGGCGTACAGGGCCAGCTGCATGTAGCGGTCGAAACCGATGTGGCCGCCGTTGGCGGCGATCTCGTCGCGCAGCTGTTGGATCAGTGCCAGGCTGTGCGCGCGTTGATCGGCGTCGGGTTCGGGCAGCCGCGCAAGGCCCTCGCTGAGCCGGCGAGGGGATGGACGTGGGGCGGGAGAATTCATGCTGGGCAAGCTTTGGGCGGCTGGGTTAGAGTGTGAAATTCGCGAAGGAGAAGGGCGTGGATAATAGCATAGAGACGACTCGGAACCCCCTGGCGGGGCGTGTGGCGCTGATCACCGGCGCCGCCCACCGCATCGGTGCGCACACCGCCCGCGCGCTGCACCGCGAAGGGGTCAACCTGGTGCTGCACTATCGTTCGTCGGCCGCCGCGGCGCAGCAGCTGCAGAACGAACTCAACGCCCAACGCGCCGACTCGGTGGTGCTGGTGCGCGCCGACCTGCTCGACGACGACGCCCTGCCGGCCATCGTGCGCGACGCCCACTCCGCCTGGGGGCGCCTCGACGTGCTCATCAACAATGCCTCCAGCTTCTATCCTACCCCCATCGGCAGCGTCACCGTGGCGCAGTGGGACGACCTGCTCGGCTCCAATCTCAAGGCGCCCTTCTTTCTCGCCCAGGCCGCTGCGCCCTATCTCAAGGCCAGCCACGGCAACATCGTCAACATCGTCGACATCCACGCCGACCGGCCCCTCAAGCGCTACCCGGTGTACAGCATCGCCAAGGCCGGGCTGGTGATGCTGACCAAGGCCCTGGCCTGCGAGCTGGGGCCGGAGGTGCGCGTCAACGCCGTCGCCCCCGGTGCCATCCTGTGGCCGGAGAACGACATGGACGAGGTGACCAAGCAGCGTATCGTCAACCGTACCTTCCTCAAACGCCAGGGCAGCCCCGAGCACATTGCGCGCGCCGTGCTATATCTGATCCGCGACGCGGAATACACCAGCGGGCAGGTGCTCACCGTGGACGGTGGTCGCTCGCTGAACAGTTGAGCCCTATACTTCCTCCTCTGCCGAGATCACGCCCGAAACCGCCAACCCAAGGAGCAAACAATGGAAGAAAAACCGGACTGCGCCGCCATCGTCGACTCTGCCCTCGGTCAGGAACTGGAAAAGGACGAGTGCCAGGTCCTCACCGACATCATGGGCGTTCGTCACCTCAAGGATGGCGAGGTGCTGGTACGAGAGGGGGAGAACGACAATACCCTGTTCATCCTCGCCAAGGGCAAACTGGTGGTCTACAGCACCATCGACGGTAAAGAGATCCCGGTCTACACCATGAAGGTGGGCGAGGTGGCCGGCACCCGGGCCTTCGTCGATCTGGCCCCACGCAAGGCGACCCTCGTCGCCGAGGGCGACACGGTGGTCTACACCCTCAGCCCGAAGGACTTCGAGACCCTGCTGGAGAGCCACCCGCGCATCGTCTACAAGGTCATGCGCGGGCTGTTCCGCCTCACGCACCGCAATCTGATGCGCATGAACGTGGAGACCCAGGAGCTGGCCAACTACATCCACAAGTCCGGCGGACGCTACTGAGCCGGTGCACGGGCAAGGCCACGCCATGAAACCCTTCGCCGAATCCTGCGAACAGAATCGCCTGCCCATCCTCGCCGTCCTGCGCGACGAGTTCGCCGACGCCGGGCGTATCCTCGAGATCGGCAGCGGCACCGGTCAGCACGCCGTCTTCTTCGCCGCCGAGCTGCCGCACCTAGAGTGGCAGACCAGTGACCGCCGGCAGAACCACCCCGGCATCCATGCCTGGCTGGCCGACGAGGGCGGGCCCAACGCGCTGCCGCCCCTGGCCCTGGACGTGCGGCGCGATCCCTGGCCGGCGCCCGGTTTCGATGGCGTGTTCAGCGCCAACACGGCGCACATCATGGACTGGCCGGCGGTGGAGGCCCTGTTCGCCGGAGTGGCGGCGGTACTGCGGCCGGGTGGGCGCTTCTGTCTCTATGGCCCCTTCAATATCGACGGCCAGTACAGCAGCGAGAGCAATGCACGCTTCGACGCCTGGCTGCGGCAGCGTGACCCGGCCAGCGGCATCCGCGATCGCGACGAACTGACGGCCCTCGCCGTGCGCCACGGTCTGCGCCACCGGGCCGAGCATCTGCTGCCGGCCAACAACCGTATCCAGGTGTGGGAGAAGCCGGCGACGCCGGCAGGTTGAAACCGGCCTCAGCGTCGCAGCGCCTCGACCACCGCACGCAACCGATCCAGGTCCAGCCGCTCGTCGGGTGACTGCTCATTGACCAGGCTGAGCAGGGGGATGAGTTCCTCCAGCAGCTTGGGCAGGTGGGGCAACAGGCGGTGCAGGTTGCCGTGGCGGACCATCGCCAGGGCCTCGTCCATGCGCGGGCAGACCATGTCCACCGCCTCCTCCTGTTCGCTGCGCGGCGTCTTGTCGGTGACGCAGAAGCGATTGCGCCCCTGCTGCTTGGCCAGATACAGGCGCTCGTCCGCCACCGCCAGAAGGTCTTCCAGGCTGTCGCCATCGTGCGGCCGCAGGGCGATACCGAGACTGATGGTCACCGGGATCTGGCTGCCCTCGTATTCGAGGGCGAGGTTCGCCACGGCCTTGCGCAGACGTTCGGCAAGCACGATGGACGCCAGGCGGTTGGTGGCCGGTGAGCTGACCGCGAACTCCTCGCCGCCGATGCGCGCCACCGTGTCCTCCTCGCGCAGATTCTGCGCCAGGGCGTGCGCCACCGCGCTCAGCACGTGGTCACCGGCGCTGTGACCGTAGGTGTCGTTGACCACCTTGAAGTGATCGATGTCGACCATCATCACGGCGAAGTATTCCTGCTGCCGGCGCATCAGCGACAATTCTTTGTTGGCGATCTGGGTGAAGAAACGGCGGTTGGGCAGACCGGTGAGGGGGTCGGTGTTGGCCTGTTCGCGCAACTCGCGCTGGCTGGCCTCCAGCTGGCGGATGGTGTCGGCCAGTTTGAGGTGGGCCCGCAGGCGCGCGAGCAGCTCGATGCGGTCGCTGTCCTTGGTGAGGAAGTCGTTGGCCCCGGTATGGAAGGCCTTCTCCCGGGCCTCGGTGTCGTCGGCGCCGGTGACCACGATGACCGGCAGATTGTGCAGATGCGAGGCCTCGCTGGCGCGGATGCGCTGGGTGAGGCCGAAGCCGTCCAGACGTGGCATGGAGAGGTCGGTGATCACCAGCTCGATGCCCGGCTCCTGCTGCAACAGCGCCCAGGCCTGCTCGCCGTCGTCGGCCTCCAACGGCCGGTACTCTCCCTCTACGGCACGGCGCAGGGACATCCTGATGGTGGGTGAATCATCCACGATCAGGATCAAGGGCCTCTCCTCCCCGGCCGCGGCCTCTATCAACCCCTCGATCATCCAACCCCCTCTACGGCACTACTGGTCATGTTGCGTGGCGAATTCGGGTCCCGCAGCCTACGCTCCGACCCATTCCGGGCAGGGGCGCTTTGCTCGCCCGCCGAGTTCAGGCGCCGGGCGCGACCGCTACCACTGAAACTCTATCGGCCGCAGGGCCGGTCCACTTTTGTCAAATGACGTCCACAGTTCGCCAAAGGTTTCCTTTCGCTGCGGATGGCGCATCGCCGGCGCGATCTCGGCCAGCGGCCAGAGGACGAAGGCATAGCGGGTGATCTCGTCGCGTGGCAGCTGCAGGCGTCCCTCGTCGACCACCGCATCGCCGTAGAGCAGCAGGTCGAGGTCGAGGGTGCGCGGGGCAAACTTGTCCGACCCGCGCCGGCGGCCGCAGCGTTGTTCGATATCGGCCAGGATCTCCACCACCTCGGCGATGGGGGCCTCGCTGTGGAAGCCCGCCACCAGGTTGTAGAAGGCATCGCCGGTGAAGCCCACCGCCTCGCTCTCGTACACCGAGGACAACAGCAACTCACCGAAGGCCGCGCGCAGGGCCTGCACACCGGCACGCACGCTGGCCTCGCGATCCACATTGCTGCCGATGCCGACGAATACCTGCGGCATCAGGCGCGCTCCCCCCGCTCGATGATCACCCCCACGTCACCGGCATAGCGCACGGCGCCCTTTTTGTTCACCCGCAGGCGCAGCCACGGCACACCGAATTCCTCGCGCACGATGGCCGCCACGCGCTCGGCCAGGGTCTCCACCAACTGGAATTCGCTGCTGCCGACGAAGTCGATGAGGCGCTTGGCCACGGCCTTGTAGTTGAGGGTGTCGTCGATGGCGTCAGTGGCCGCGGCGCGGGGGATGTCGGCGGCCATGTCCAGGTCGAGGACGATGGACTGCTTCTCCTTTCGTTCCCAATCGTAGATGCCGATGATGGTTTCGATGGTGAGGTCGTGCAGAAAGATGATGTCCATGACAGCGCCTTGGCTTTTCACGTTGGAGATACGGGGGAATTTGCCCGGCGACTATAGCGGTTTGCCCTGGGCCGCACCAGCGCGGGATAATGCCGCGATGACCCCTATCCTCTTGATCGTCGGCGCCTATCTCGCCGGTTCCGTGTCCGCCGCCATCATCACCTGCCGCCTCATGGGCCTGCCAGACCCCCGCAGCCAGGGCTCGGGCAATCCGGGCGCCACCAACGTCCTGCGCGTGGGCGGCAAGCGGGCCGCGGCCATCACCCTCGCCGGTGACGCCCTGAAGGGCCTGCTGCCGGTGCTGGTCGGCGAGTGGCTGGGGGTCACGCCGACGGTCCTCGCGCTGACGGCCCTGGCCGCCTTCCTCGGCCACCTCTACCCCTTGTTCTTCGGCTTCAAGGGCGGCAAGGGCGTGGCCACCGCCTTCGGCGCCCTCACCGCCCTGGCCTGGCCCGTGGCCCTGGCGCTGCTGGCCATCTGGCTGATGATGGCCAAGCTCTTTCATATCTCCTCACTGGCCGCCCTCACGGCCGCCGCCTGCGCCCCGCTGGCCATGTGGCTGCTGCGTCCGGAGCCGGCCTACATCGCCGTCTCCACGGTGATCAGCGTGCTTCTGATCTGGCGCCACCGCAGCAACATCCGCAAGCTGCTGGCGGGGACCGAGGCCTGACTGGCTGGCCCGACACAGGGAAGCGTCGGCAAATTCGAAGACCGATGAGCCTTTGCTTTTCGTGTGGCGCAGTATGGTGGGCAGCCATTTTTCAGCACCCGGTTAAAGCACGGCCGACGCACCGCCGATACCCTGAATGAGCGCGGCAGGCGCACGGGGCGGCGAACCCACCGCCCACGGGCCCCCTCCGCGCCTTTCAGCGGAGGTCAGCATGAGCACTATCGAACTTCAACCCACGTCCGAGGCCCATTGGCATGCCATGGTATGTGAGGCCGAGGCACTCTCCCAACACCAGCTGGGCGTCGAGGTGCAGAGTTACCTGGTCTTTCTCCTGCAGCGCTTTCTCAACAAGGCCGAGATCGGTGCCCGGCCCCTCGCCATCGGCTATCTGGAGGGCCTGGCCGAGACGGGACGCCAACAATACCGGCTGCTGCGTGAAGTGGGCGACGTCAGCCTGCTGCACGCCGGCCTGTTCCCCCTGCGCGCACGGCGCCGGCGGGTGAGCATCAGCTACTACGTGAGCCTCGGCCAAGGTGCCTATTACCAGTTACATCAGCACACTCCGCACGGACAGGGCGGCCTGTATGCCAGCCTGTGCAAGTCCTTCGTCGAGGCCATGGATGTCCTGCAGACCATGCGCAGCCTCGACGGCGAGCCCCTGCTGGATGCCCTGGGTGCGTACGAACTCGGCTCACACACCGGCAGCCGCCAGGCGCGGCGTCAACTGCGCCGGCATACACAGGGTTTCTGTGTCGCGCCCAGTGAGGACGGGCCACGCCACTGAGGGCAGGGCTACTTGCCGCCCTTGTCCGTGCTGCCATCCCCGCCCTTCTTGGCGGGAGCTGCCTTCTTCACTGCCTTCTTGGCCACCGCTTTCTTCACCGTCTTCTTGCTGACGGCCTTTTTCGCCGACGCCTTCTTCACCGTCTTCTTCTTGGTCGCCGCTTTCTTCTTCGTAGCCTTCTTGCTCACGGCCTTCTTGCTGGCGGCCTTCTTCACCGGCGCCTTCTTCGCCGCCGCCGGTTGCTCCCCAGCGCTATCACCCTGCACCGCCGGCCGACTCTGCAACCAGCTGGCGAGACTGTGTTTGAGGTTGGCGAGTTCCTTGTCCGCCAGCGAGGCCAGGGAACTGAGGGCCTGACGCCCCCGCTCCACCAAGCCGGTCTCCTGCGCCAGCAAGGCATCGATCTCACGTTCTGCCTCGGCCCAGTCCTCGGCCTCCGAACCACCGCTGAAGCCATGCTTCTCGGCGCGATAGAAGGCCGCGTCACGGATCATCTGCTCCCGCTCCTCGCGGGTGACATGACGCCCGAAGAGGGTGGCCTTGGCCGATTGCGCCAAACCCTGGATCTCGATCCGCCCGTGCTTCACATCCTCGGCGAACTCCTGCAGATAGGGCAGAAAGGCGTCGCCGAAGCGCTCCAGGGCGTATTCGCCGGCCTCGCGCGCGCTGCGCCCGGCGGCCAGCATGTGCTCCATGGCCGCCTTGAGATAGGGTTTGGCCGCCTCGTAGGTGGCGGCATCGATGGGCCGTTTCTCAGCCGTCGGCGCCGCGGTGTCCTGGGTCTGCTCTGTCTCTGGTTTTTTCTGCTCGCTCATGCCGTCTACTCCGTGTTGGTTTCGATGTCGTCCCGAGGCGGGAAAATCAGGTGGCCGGGCGGATTGCGGCCTCCCATGGATGTCTTCTGCTTGTCTCTGCCGATCGGTCAGGGTCGCTGCCGCCCATCGGCAGAGGCCCTTGAAAGGCACGTGGTGAAGTCCCTTTTATTCTCACACGCTGGCCACGGGATGACACCCCCCGCGGCACGGGTTTCTGCGGCGAGCCGGCCCACGACAGACGTCGGCGACCGTTTGGGCTACAATCGCCGGTTCTCAGCCGCACCCCGCACCGAACGACAGCCATGGCCAGACAACGCAAAGCACTCTCCCTCATCTCCGGTGGACTCGACTCCATGCTCGCCACGCGCGTCATCATGGATCAGGGCATCCACGTCGAGGGGGTCAACTTCTTCACCGGCTTCTGCGTCGAGGGCCACACCCACGCCATCCGCAAGAAGGACAAGGCCAAGCCCAAGCGCAACAACGCCCTGTGGGTGGCGGAGACCCTCGGCATCAAGCTGCACATCGTCGATGTCATCGACGAATACAAAGACGTGGTCATCAATCCCAAACACGGCTATGGCTCGAACCTGAACCCCTGCCTCGACTGCAAATGCTTCATGGTGCGCAAGGCCCACGAGTGGATCCAGGAACACGACTTCGATTTCATCATCACCGGGGAGGTGATCGGCCAACGGCCCATGTCCCAGCGCCGCGACACCATGCCCGTGATCCAGCGTGAATCCGGCGCCGAAGACCGCCTGCTGCGCCCCCTGTGCGCGAAGAACCTGCCCGAGACCCTGCCCGAGCGCGAGGGCTGGCTGCAGCGAGAGAACCTGTTCGATTTCTCCGGCCGCGGGCGCAAGCCGCAGATCGCGCTGGCCCGCTCGCTGGGCATCGAGGACTATGCCCAGCCCGCCGGCGGTTGCTGCTTCCTCACCGACGAGGCCTATTCGGTGAAGCTCGATGACCTGTGGCGATCCCGCGGTACGCGCGACTATGAGCTGGACGACATCATGCTGCTCAAGGTCGGCCGCCACCTGCGGCCGCGGCCGCACTTCAAGCTCATCGTCGGCCGCGAAGAGGGCGAGAACAACTTCCTCGAGGGCTATCGCAAACAGTTCACCCACCTGCGCACCCTCAGCCATCCGGGTCCGCTGGTGCTGGTGGATGGCGAGATCGATGCCGACGACCTGCACCTGACCGCCCGCATCGCCGCCCGCTACAGCAAGGGACGCGATGCCGCCTCGGTGGAGGTGGAGATCGTCCCACAGGGTGGCGAGCCGCAGCGCCTCCTCGTCCCTCCGCTGGCCGGCGACGACATGCCCGACAACTGGCTCTTGTAGCAGGAGACGCGCCATGGCCCATCACCAACTCGACGCCCGACGCCTGCTCTGCCCCATGCCGGTGATCCGCACGCAGAACTTCGTCGTCGACCTGCCACCGGGCGACACCGTCGAGGTGTTCTGTACCGATCACGGCGCCCTCAACGACATCCCCGCCTGGTGCCGCATCAATGGCCACGAGGTGATCGCCAGCCGCACCGGGGCCTCGGGCGAGGTGGTGGTCACCGTGCGCGTGGGCGCCAAGAGCGACTGATGGGGCATCACCACGCCCACCCGGCCGCCGCCGACAGCGGCGACGAACGCTATGCCGCCGCGCGCCACGTCACCCTGGTGGGCTCGGTGGTCGACCTGGTGCTCGGCGTGGCGAAGATCCTGGTGGGCGTGGTCGGCAACTCCCAGGCACTGATCGCCGACGGCGTGCACTCCCTCTCCGACCTGGCCACCGACGGCATCGTCCTGCTGGCCATGAAACATGGCTCGCGGGCCGCCGACGAGGAGCACCCCTACGGACACGGGCGCATCGAGACCCTGGCCACGGTGGTGCTCGGGGTGGCCCTGGTGGGCGTCGCCGGGGGCATCGCCTGGGACGCCACGCTGCGCCTGCTGAACCGCGAACTGCTGGCCCACCCCGGCTGGCTCGCGCTGAGCGTGGCGGCCGTCTCCATCGCCTCCAAGGAGGCCATCTACCACTACACCCTGCGCGTCGCCGAACGGCTCAACAGCCGCCTGCTGCGCGCCAATGCCTGGCACAGCCGCTCCGACGCCATCTCCTCCGTGGTGGTGTTCATCGGCGTCGTCGGCGCCATGAACGGCCTGCCCTGGCTGGACGCCGTAGCGGCCATCGCCGTGGCCCTGATGGTGGGCAAGATCGGCCTCGAACTGGCCTGGCACAGCGCCCAGGAGCTCATCGA
Source organism: Gammaproteobacteria bacterium (assembly GCA_024762755.1). Taxonomy (GTDB): domain Bacteria; phylum Pseudomonadota; class Gammaproteobacteria; order SZUA-152; family SZUA-152; genus JANTGX01. Next base: position 17,421 of record JANTGX010000005.1, on the reverse strand, counting down.
CCGCGCCATGGATACCGAACAGGTGGCGCAGATCCGCGACGCCATCCTCGGCGTCGATGGCGTCGAGGCGCTGCACATGCTGCGCACCCGGCGTATGGGCAGCGACGGACTGGTGGACGTGCACATCCTGGTCGACCCCCGCCTGAGCGTCTCCGAGGGCCATCAGATCAGCGAGCGGGTTCGCCATGCCGTCATGCGGGCGGTGGATGGTGTCACCGACGTCATGGTGCACATCGACCCCGAAGACGACGAGATCGCCGCCCCCAGCAGCCACCTGCCCACGCGCGAAGTGATCCTCGAACGTCTGCGCGAGCACTGGCGGAGCGAACCGGCCGCGGCCCACATCGACGCCACCCGCCTCCATTACCTGGACGGCAAAATCCACGTGGAGGTACTATTGCCCCTGGCAAAGATGGGCGATATCGACGAGGCACGCCGCGTCGCCGATCGGCTCAAGCGCCTGGGCGAGCAGGATCCCGACATCGGCAGCATCGAGGTCTGTTTCCATTAAACCCAGGCCGGCATTGGGTTGAGACCAGCCCGCACCAAAGCGAGGCAGCTCCATGCCTGACGCACCACGAAGGGGCGCCCATAGGCAGGCAAATGGCTGCTGGTCCGGGTAAACCACTGAAAACCGAAACGAAGAGAAAGGTGGCACATATTCTGCAAAAACGCCGCGAATGCGTGGCAACGGCCCCGGGCCGAGCACAAACGAATCAGCTCCCACTGATAACCCACGAATCAACAATCCCAAATCTGGAGGGCATGTCATGTCTGCTCAAGACGTACTGAACAAAATCAAAGAAAGCGAAGCCAAATTCGTCGACTTCCGTTTCACCGACACCCACGGCAAAGAGCAGCACGTGAGCGTGCCGGCCAACGTGGTGGACGAGGACATGATCAACGACGGCAAGATGTTCGACGGCTCCTCCATCGCCGGCTGGAAGGGCATCAACGAGTCCGACATGATCCTCATGCCCGACCCCGATACCTGCGTCATGGACCTGTTCTCCGACGAGCCCATGATGATCATCCGTTGCGATGTACTCGAGCCCGCCACCGGCCAGGGCTACGAGCGCGATCCGCGTTCCGTGGCCAAGCGCGCCGAGGCCTACCTGAAGAGCACCGGCATCGCCGACACCGCGTACTTCGGTCCCGAGCCCGAGTTCTTCATCCTCGACGACGTGCGCTGGGGCGCCGACATGTCGGGCGCCTTCTACAAGGTGGACTCCGAAGAGGCCGAATGGAACGCCGAAAAGGTCTACGAAGACGGCAACATCGGTCACCGCCCCGGCGTCAAGGGCGGCTACTTCCCCGTCCCGCCGGTGGATTCCCTGCACGACATCCGCTCCGCCATGTGTCTGGCCATGGAAGACATGGGCGTCGCCGTCGAGGTGCACCACCACGAGGTGGCCACCGCCGGCCAGTGCGAGATCGGCACCTTCTTCAACACCCTGACGATCCGCGCCGACTGGAACCAGACCCTCAAGTACTGCGTGCACAACGTGGCCCATGCCTATGGCAAGACCGCCACCTTCATGCCCAAGCCTCTGGTGGGCGACAACGGTTCCGGCATGCACGTCCATCAGTCCCTGTTCAAGGATGGTGAGAACCTGTTTGCCGGCGACCAGTACGGTGGCCTGAGCGAGACCGCGCTGTACTACATCGGCGGCATCATCAAGCATGCCCGCGCCCTGAACGCCTTCACCAACGCCTCCACCAACAGCTACAAGCGCCTGGTACCGGGTTTCGAGGCCCCGGTGATGCTCGCCTACTCCGCGCGCAACCGCTCCGCCTCCATCCGTATCCCCTATGTCAGCAGCCCCAAGGGCCGCCGCATCGAGGTGCGTTTCCCGGATCCCACCGCCAACCCCTACCTGGCCTTCGCCGCCATGGTGATGGCCGGCCTGGACGGCATCCAGAACAAGATCCACCCGGGCGACGCCATGGACAAGGATCTCTACGACCTGCCCGCCGAAGAGGCCGCCCAGATCCCCACGGTCTGCCACTCCTTCGATCAGGCCCTGGAGGCGCTGGACGCCGATCGTGCCTTCCTCACCGCCGGCGGCGTCTTCACCGACGACATGATCACCGCCTACATCGACCTCAAGATGGAAGAGATCACGCGCCTGCGCATGAGCACCCATCCGGTGGAGTTCGACATGTACTACAGCTGCTGAGCCACCGCTCACACTGACCCCGCGGACGCCGTCCGCCGAACGCCCCACTCGCCTCGAGTGGGGCGTTTTTTTTACCGCCGGACGACCCATGGCGCCACCGTCCGGCGCATTGTGCCCCTCGTGCGATTCCACTACATTAGCCCCATGAACATGCATCGAAGACGCGCTACACCCCGGCTCGGCACCCTCGCCCTGGGTCTGTTCCTGTTCGCCACCAGCGGTCAAGCGGCCGTGTACATGGAGCGCGACGCCGAGGGCAACATCGTCTTCACCGACCACCCCACCTCACCGGCGGCCAAGCCGGTGGAACTGCCGCCGCCCAGCACCTATCAGCCCCCGCCGCTACCGCGTCTGCAGGACACCCAGTCGACCCCTTCCCCCACCGCCGACACCGGTTACAAGTCGCTGGCGATCGCCTCCCCACCCAACGACGAACCCCTGCGCGCCAACAACGGCGAGGTCGACGTGGTGGTGGCCATCGACCCGCCCCTCCGCCCCGGCCACCAGCTGCGCCTGCTGCTCGACGGGCGGGTGGTGGCAGAAGGTGGCGAGACACACTTCCGTCTGGAAAACGTCGATCGCGGCACCCATCAGCTGCAGGCCGAGGTGCTCGACACCAGCGGCCGGGTCGTGCTCTCGTCACCTGTCAGCACCTTCCACCTGCTGCGCTATCACCCGCCGGTCAAGGCGCCCTGACGGGTAGCTCAACAAGGCTTCCTACCTTTTTCAAGACACGATACTTCCATGTATCGGATCCGCCTGCCGAAAAACTGCGTTTTCAACAGCCGCATAAAGAGCGCCCCGCTCGACGACTGCCACCATGTGGGGCCCTTTGCGAACCTCCTGTCAGTCCTGCTGAGCCCAACCTGCGGCCACCAGACGCACCATAATAGTGCGCACCGGGACAGGCACTCTCTCGGGCCTAACGCAGGCACCGACGAACTTTTTACCCAAGACGCCATCTCATTGAAGTTAGAAAGAATTTGTTATTCCATTTCGGCCACCGCGAGAACCACACCAGTTGGTTTGTTTCTTGCTAGGCACTGATACCATGCACGCAACCACACCCACTACCGGCGAACTTCACCAGGTCATTCTGGAGAATCTCAGCCATCCCGTGCTGATGTTCGATGCCGATCTGCTCCTGACCTATCTCAACCCCGCCGCCGAGATGCTCCTCACCCTCAGCACCAACCGCCTGCTGGGTCTGCCGGCGACCGAACTACTGCCCGCCGACAGCCCACTGATGACGGCCCTGCTTCGTGCCCATGACAGCGGCCACGCCTTCTCCGAGTACGACATCGAGGCGGCCCTCGGGGAACAGCGGCCGACCACCATGGACTGCAGCATCACCCCCCTCGCCACCAGCGATGACAAGGGCGGCCTGCTGATGGAGCTGCGCCCGCAGGACCACCACCGGCGGGTCGCCCAGGAAGAGCTGCAGATCACCCAGCAGCAGACCTTCCGTGCCCTGGTGCGCAGCCTCGCCCACGAGATCAAGAACCCCCTCGGCGGTCTGCGCGGCGCCGCCCAGCTACTCGAGCGTGAGCTGCCCGCCGGCGAGTTGCACGAATACACCCGCATCATCATCGGCGAGGCGGATCGTCTGCGACACTTGGTGGACAACCTGCTCGGGCCGAATGTCGTCGCCCCCAAGGCGCCGCTCAACATCCATCAAGTCCTGGAGCGGGTACGGCAACTGGTGCAGGCCGAGATCCCCGCCGGTGTTCGCCTGCTCACCGACTACGACCCCAGCCTGCCGGAGCTGCTAGGCAACCGTGACCAACTCATCCAAGCGATGCTCAACATCGTGCGCAATGCCGTGCAGGCCCTCGGCGGCGAGGGTGAGATCACCCTGCGTACCCGTGCCAAGCGTCAGTTCACCATTGGCCAACAATGTCATCGTCTGGTCTGTCAGGTCTGCGTCATCGACAACGGTCCCGGCATCCCCGAAGCACTGCAGGAACACATATTCTTCCCCATGGTCACCGGGCGCGCGGAGGGTACCGGCCTTGGCCTGTCCATCGCCCAGACCCTGATCAATCAACACGGTGGCCTGATCAAGTGTCACAGCCGCCCTGGGGACACCGAATTCTGCCTCCTGCTGCCCCTCGGCACGCCGGCGGACGCAGCCACAACGACGGAAACGACCCCATGACGGAACAACCCACCATCTGGATCATCGACGACGACGACTCCATCCGCTGGGTGCTCGAGAAGGCCCTCTTGCAGGCCGGCATGCAGGTGCAGGGCTTCGACAGCGCCGATGCCGTCCTGCAGCGCCTGCAACACGAGACGCCCGACGCCATCGTCAGCGACATCCGCATGCCCGGCATGGACGGCCTGCAGCTGATGGAGCAGATCAACCAACGGCACCCCGAGTTGCCGGTGATCATCATGACCGCCCACTCGGATCTGGACAGCGCCGTCGCCGCCTATCAGGGCGGCGCCTTCGAATACCTACCCAAGCCCTTCGACATCGACGAGGCCACCGAGCTGGTGGGCCGCGCTCTGCAACACAGTGCGACCAGCTCCGCCAAGCCGCTACCGACTGTCGACGAAACGGTCCCAGAGATCATTGGCGCCGCGCCCTCCATGCAGGAGGTGTTTCGTGCCATCGGCCGCCTCGCCCGCTCCAAGATCACCGTGCTCATCAACGGCGAATCGGGCACCGGCAAGGAACTGGTCGCACACGCCCTGCACCGCCACAGCCCCCGCGCCGATCAGCCCTTCATCGCCCTCAACACCGCGGCCATCCCGCGTGACCTGCTGGAGTCGGAGCTGTTCGGCCATGAGCGCGGTGCCTTCACCGGTGCGCAGGCCGCCCGCCGTGGGCGTTTCGAACAGGCCGACGGCGGCACCCTGTTTCTCGACGAGATCGGCGACATGCCTGCCGAATTGCAGACCCGCCTGCTGCGTGTGCTGGCCGATGGCGAGTTCTACCGCGTCGGCGGCCACACCCCCACCAAGGTCGACGTACGCATCATCGCCGCCACCCATCAGGACCTCGAAAAACGCGTACAGGCCGGGCAATTCCGCGAGGACCTCTTTCACCGCCTCAACGTCATCCGCATCCACATGCCGCCACTGCGCGAGCGCCGCGAGGACGTGCCACTCCTGGCCCGCCACTTCCTCGCCCAGGCGGCGGAAGAACTCAACGTGGAGACCAAACAGCTCGACGACGAAGTGGAACGCTACCTCTCACAGCTGGAGTGGCCGGGCAACGTGCGCCAGCTGGAGAACACCTGCCGCTGGCTGACCGTCATGTCCCCCGGACAGGTGGTCCATATGGACGAACTGCCGCCGGAGTTGCGTGACGAAGGCGCCCTCGCCACCCCTAACGACAATTGGGAGGAGAGCCTGCGCCGTTGGGCCGACCTGCGCCTGGCCAGCGGCGAGAACAGCCTGCTCGACGTCGCCGTGCCGCGCTTCGAGCGGGTGATGATCGAGGTCGCCCTGCAGCACACCGGCGGCCGTCGCCAGGACGCCGCCAAACTGCTCGGCTGGGGTCGCAACACCCTCACTCGCAAACTCAAGGAACTGGGTATGTAGCCCCCGGTCGGAGCGGCCCCTCGGGCCGCACAAGCCGTGCCAGAAAAAATCTTCGCCGCCCGCGGGGACGCTCCCACAAAGCTCATGGGCAATGAAAGCGCTGTTGTGCCACGAGGTCGGCCTTGACCTCAGCCGATTGCCAGCCACCCCCCATCGTTCCGACCAGTTCTCCCGCAGCCCGCTCGATTCACGAAGACCATGAAAGCATCCCAACAAAAAGGCCCGACGGGTTCCCCCGCCGGGCCTTTTCCATTGCCTGTGAAATCAGGCCTTAGAAGGTGAAGCCGGCTTGCACGGCGAAGGAGGTCTTGGTGTCCTCCGGTGTGCCCTTGTCGTCGGCAAAGATCTTGTTGTCGGCGCTGACGTAGGACAGCTCGGCACGCACGAAGGAGTGGTCCGTGAAGTTGTAGGTGGGTGTCACGGTGAAGGTGGTGGCCGTGTCGACACCGAAAATGCCACTCGTGCCATCGCTGATGTATTCGATGCGCACGGGGACGGACACATCATCCATGCTGGGCGTGACATACAGGGCGAGGCCATAGGCGGTATCGTCTGCGCCGGCGCTGGGTGCATTTTCCAGCATGTGATAGTCGAGGTTGGCGGCCACCGCCAGACCGCCGACATCGGCGGAAACGATGACGTCGATGAGATCCTTGTAACCGTTGTAGTTGTAGTAGCTCACGCTGAAGTCGAGGGCGTCGGCGCTGCCGCTGATGCCGGCCGCCCAGGCCTTCTTGGCCGTGCCCAGGGCATCGTCATTGGCCTCGACATAGAAGCCCAGATCACCCGCTTCGTAGTTCAGGCGCACGCCGGGGTAGTAGACGGGCTGTCCGCCCCACAGGGCGGCGATGGTGATGTGCGGGTTGGCATAGGACGGCGTCACCTCGTAACCGACGTTGGTGGCCAGCTTGCCGGCCTGGATGCTGAGGCCCTCCATGGGGGCCACGGTGAGCCAGCCGTACTGGAAATCATAGCCGTAGGGGCTGTTGCCCACACCGCCATCCAACACGGTGATGCCGGCCATGGTACCGAAGGCGCCGACGAAGCCCACGCCCTCGGCGGGATCACCGGACAGCTCGACCATGAAATCGGAGACCTGATAGTTGTCTTCGTCATTGCTGCCGGTGTTGTTGGTCATGTAGTAACCGGCGGTCATTCCACCATTGAAATTGATGTCCGCATTGGTGGTGATGGTGCCCGCAAAGGCGGCGGGGCTGATCATGGCGGCGATGCTTGCGGCTAGGATGGTCTTACGCATGGATGTGACTCCTCGATCTTATTGTGCTGGATGCCACCGGGAGTGGTGGCGCTCTCCCTATTTAAGCAGGTCGTTGAAACCAGGCCTCCCGCCTTTTCAACCGACGACAAGAAAAAACGCGATTTTTCTTTTCACCCAAGATCAAAGACTTGTCCGCCTTCGAGCTTGCCGATACCTCCATGTAGCGGCACAGTCTGCCGGAAAAACCACGTTTTTCAACAGCCTGTCAGGGGTGATGCCCGCCACCGCGGTATTGGGCCGCGCGGCGTATGCAAGGGACGCCAGTGATTAGCAATTGCCGTGCCATAGAAACATATAGTGAAATAACAAGGGGTTGCAGGTGTTTCCCACACCACCCCTGGAGGGAGCGCACCATGATGGTGCGCCGCACAAGATTCATGCACTACTTGGGTGATTCCGGTGAATCCTGCCGTACTTTGGCCGCGCGGGCCTACAGGGTCGTCGGCTCCTCGCGCAGGGCGGCGGCCACGGCCATCAGGCAGCGCGCCTGGGCGGCCGGCTCCAGGGGCCGGTCACAGGCGACGACCTCGCCCAGATCGAGGTTGCGCACGGCCAGGCCGAGGGCCTCGTGCAGGTAGTCTTGCAGGCCGGGCACCGGTTCCTCGCTCGGCGCCAGCACCAGGCCGGCCACCGGTGGCTGGACGAAATAACGGTCGTAGTAGTCCAACGAGCGTTGTATCTCCAGCACCAGACGGTCGAACTGCCCGCTGTCGCCCGCGGCCAAGTCGGCATAGCCCATCTCCAGGGTGCGCGCGAAGTAGAGGGTGGACTGGCGGGTGAGGATCACCAGGCCGCGCTCCCGCGCGAGGTAGACGAAGCCCACTCCGGCCTCGTCCTCCGGCAGGCGCTCGGTGATGTTACGCAGTACCAGTTCGGGGATGTCGATGGTCTCCAGGCGCGCCTCGGCAGCCTCCAGCAGGTCCACCCGCTCGCGCACCGCGGCCAGGCGCGAGACCACCACATAGAGGCTGTTCTGCCTGCCGGTGGCGCCGCTGGGCGGGGCATCGAAGACGTCGATCACGGCGTCGTCGATATGGAAGTCGATGAGATCCTTGACCTGCCAGCGCACCGCCGCACGCAGCTCCTCCGGCGGTACCGCCGGCGCCTCCACGTTGAGCACGGTGTATTCCCCCAGGGGCATCACCGTAGTGCAGGGGCGGCGCGTCAGGTGCAATTCGTGCAGACGCCGGGCGAGGGCCTCGCCATCCACCGCTCCGCCCTCGCCGGGCAGAAAATCGCATTCGGCCAGGCGCGGCGGCTGGGCCTGGTCCAGGGCGGCGATGGCGATGCCCGCCTCTTGCGGCACCACGGCGGCAAGCCCGCCCTTGCGAGACCGGTCGAACCACGCTGTCAGATCCATTGTTCCTCTCCTCTTGCCACTCAGGGCATGAACTGCACCACGATGCGGCGCCGGCTGCGCGGTGCGCCCGGGCGGCCGCCGGCGGCGCCGGTGCTGGTGATGGTGTACAGGGTGCGCCCGCCGATGTCGACGCGGGTGACCTGGGTGCTGACCCAGGCCTGATCGGCGCGGACCACGGCATCGATGACATTGCCACCGCCGCCGCTGCGCAGATCGCGTGCCGCCAGGTCCACGCCGCTCTCGGCGGCATACAGGGCCTGGGCCGAATACCACGCGTTGATGCTCTCTGTGGAACCCATCACCAACAAGCGACTGGCCAGCGCGCCGAGGGCCGCCAGGCCGACGATGAGAAAGATCGCCATGATCAACGCCGCGCCGCGCTGGGCCAGCGGGGCCGGACACCGTGCAGACAATAGCGGCCGCCGCGAGGCTGGCTTGACGCGGCTGCAGCTCATGGCGTGTTCCTCACGTGCACCTCGTGGTACAGGCGCAGGCCGTGGTCGGCGCCCAGCGGGTAGGTTGGGCTGAGCCCAGCGATGCCCAACAGGACGGGGCACGTTGGGCTTCGCCAGCTCACCCCAACCTACGGCGGACTCCCCCGGCAGACACGACGACGGCTTGACGCCCCTCATGGCGTGTTCCTCACATGCACCTCGTGGTACAGGCGCAGGCCGTGGTCGGCACCCAGCGCCAGCTGCAGGTCCATGCGCAATACGCCGGTGGCCGTGGGCGTGCCCGGCACATAGTCGAAGGTGATTGCACTGATACCGTCCACCAGCAAGGGATCGCCCGCTCCCCAGTCGGCCACGCCATCGTAGCCACTGATGCCGGCGACCTGATGCCAGCGCAGGCCGTCGCCGCTCAAGCCCACCTCGATGGTGGCATCGGCGATACTGAAGTGGCGGCCCGGTGACTGCGTGGCGAAGCGGTGATTGGCGAATTGCAGGATCTGCCCCAGGTCGGTGCCATCGGCGGCCGCGGTGGTGGCAACCACCCCGCTGAGGGCCACCGCCGGCCCGCTGCCGGGGAAGCTGCGCAGGCCCGCCGGCGAGGTGTTGCCGATGACCAGCACGTCCCCCGCGGCGAAGCCGTAGCCACTGCCCATGACGTACAGGCCCTGGGTCAGGGTGGCGTTGCGGCGAAAGCGGCGATTGATGCGCGAGAAGGCGCTGCCGTAGTTGTCGAAGCGGGCGATGTAGCGCCCGCCGCTGCGCGTGCGCACGAACTCGATGCCCTGGCCGCCGTTGAGCACCACCAGGCTGTTGGGCACCGCCAGGCGCACCTCGCGCGCCAACCGCTCCAGGGCCAGGCGGCCCTTGGCCACCAGATCGGCGCGCGCCTCGCTGTCCTGCCAGGCGCGCACGCTGTTGGCGATGAAGGGGGTGATCACCGCGGCGACGATACCCAGCAGGACGATCACCGTGACCATCTCCACCAGGGTGAAACCGCGCCCCCTGTCCGGCGCCATCAGAAGTTCACCCGCCAGGCATGGAGCACGATCTGCTCGCCGCTGTTGGAAGCCACCTGCACCTCGATGCGCTTGACGTCGGCCGCCGGCAGGCCGTTCCAGCCGCCGGCCGGCTGGCTCACGTTCACCGTGACGCTGAAGCCGTCGTGGCCGGGCATGGGATTGCCGCTGGCGTCCTGCGGCGGGCTTTGCGCGGTGATGGCGTCGTAGTCGTCCACGTCGTCCCAGTCGGCGCGTGCCGCCTCCTCCGTGGCGAGACCGGCGGCCGCCGGCCCGCTGAGGCAGAAGCCGCTGCCGGTGTTCACACAGCCGCCGCCGAGGGGCGTGTTCTCGTCCCAGCGCTTGGCCATGATCTCGTCCATGAAGGCGCCGGCCACGGCCAGGGCGCGCTGGCGCAGGTAGGGCTCGTGGCTCTTGCCCACGCTGCTGACGAACAACGAGGAGAGGCCGGCGACGACGATGCCCAGCAAGACGATGACCAGCACCGTCTCCAGCAGGCTGAAGCCCGCCTGGCGCCTCATCGCACGTATCCCGTGAGGCGTTCCACCGTCACCACGGCCGTGGCATCGCCGCTCGACATACCGATCGGCAGGCCGTTGCCGCCCCAGGCCAGGCCGCCACCGAGGCTGGGTTCGCCATAGCCGTCGAAGGCGATGCTGCCGCTCCGGTCCAGGCGCACGTTGCCCCAGGTGCGCGCGTAGCCGTTCCCCGTCTGCGGATCGGCCACCGGCGCACCCCCCTGGACGACAGCGAAACCGGTACTGTTCAGGCTCACCGCGAAGGGCGTGTCGCCGGTGTGGGCGAGGGACTGCTCCTGGGCGAAGCGCAGGGCCGAGAGCAGCTCGCCGCGTGCCTCGCGCAACCGGAAGTCGGCGGGATCGAAACGGCCAACGGCGACCACCGCCAGCACTCCCATGAGCACCAGCACCGCCACCAGCTCGACCAGGGTGAAGCCGCGCTGGCGCATCACGGCGCCTCGCGCCAGTAGAGGAAGCGGTCGTCGCCGCGGAAGATGCCGAAGGTGACCGTGGCGCTGGCATCGCCGGTCAGCCAGCTGGGCCAGGTGAGGCCGACACTGGCACTGCCCCCCGGGTCGCCGGGGTCGGCACCGAGCTGCAGGCTCAGGTCACCGCGGCCGGCCGAGATGCCCACCGGGCTGGCCGGCGTCACCGTGGTGACGATGCCGCTGTCCACCTTGGTGTAACTGAACATGGTGCAGCTGTCGTCGGTATTGTCGACCCACCGCCCGCTGGCGTCGTAGTACTGCGTGCCCACCTCGAGGGGCAGGACATCGCCGATCTGCGCGTAGGTGCCGTAGGCATCGCGCGCGTAGCCGCGCCCGGCACGCTGCTCGGCGCCGGCATCGAAGCCGATGGCGGGGATGGTGAAGGGATTGCCGGCATAGGCGACGCCATCGGCATCGGTGACGGCAAAGGTGATATCCACCGCGCCGTCGAAGGGCCGCGTCTCCGGCTGGGCGGCGGTGTAGGCCAGGCTGCCGTTGAAGCTCACGCCGACGCTGCCGGCGCAGTTGCTGCACACCAGCGGCGTGTGTCCGGCCCCACTGGCGTCCAGCGCCGCGCCGCTGGAGATGGCCCCGTTGTGGGCATAGCTCTCGCTGAAGTCGGCCAGCTTCCACCAGGCATTGTCGTAGTTGGCCGTGGTGCCCCCCGCGGCATTGCGCGCGGTGAGGGTCACCTGCGGCGCGGTGGCATAGCCGAAGGCCTGGCCCAGATAGGTGAAGCCGCCGCAGGAGGTGGCGAAGCGGGGGCTGTTGTCCAGGCTCACGTCGAAGTCGAAGGGGATGAAGCGGCCGACGTTGCCGCTGGGTGTGCCGAGCACGTCGCCCGCCCCGAGGTAGTCGCCGTCGCCAATGGCGGGCGTGAGGCGGATGATGCCCACCTCGCCCCAGCTGAAGTCGCTGCCCGTGGCCACGCCGCCGACGAAGGGCCCAAAGCCCGCGGTGAAGACAATGGGCGGATTGTTGACGCCGCCGGCGGCCACCAGGCCGGGGTCCAGGCGCACCGTCTCCGGCGTCGTCTCCTGGCCGAAGTTGGGCGTCGCGTTGCCCAGGCTATCGACCGCCGTGACGGTGACCGAGAAGGGGCTGCCGGCGGCGATGAACACCGGGCCGTTCTGGTCCGTTGCGGCCGGATTGGCCAGGCCGTCGCTGCTGCGCTGGATGGCGCCGAGGACGAAGCCGGCCGGGCGCACGACGAAGGGATCGGCGGCACCACGGATGCCATTGGGCAGATTGGGATCGGTCACCGTGTCGTCCTTCAGGCCCAGGTTGAGGCGGCCCACGTCGGCGTAGTTCACGCTCACCGTCGCCTGGCCCTGGCTGAAGTTCACCGTCTGTGCCGCGGCCGCCGCCTCGAGTCCGGCCACCGCCACGCCGTCCACCTGCAGCGGGCGGCTGCCACTCACCGGGTCGGCGTAAGCGGACCAGAACCTCAGCGCCTTGGCCCCGTCGTAGGCCTCGATGATGCCGCACACCGGGTCGCTGGGCGTCTGCCCGTAGGCCGCCAGATACAGGGCGAAAGGCGTGGACGCCGTCTGCGGCGCGATGCGCGTGTCGATGACCGGCGGCGGTGGATTGCCCAAGGGTGCCTGGGTGACCACGAAACCGTTGGGCGAGAATCTCAACAGGCCCTCGCTGTCGTCGTCCGTGATGCTGCCGTCGCCGGCGGCGATGTTCACGCTGGCCGGGCCGCTGGGGTAGTCGAGCAGGAAGCGGGCGGTGCCGCCATCGGCGGCGACGAACTGATAGCTGGCCTGCCCGTCACCGGCCAGCACATCGCTGAACACGCCACTGCCCGCGGCCAGTGACCAGCTGCCATTGCCGTTCTGCGTGTCCAGGGTGACCGTGCCGGTGTAGCCCGTGTCGAGGCTGCCATCGGCCAGACGCGCCTCGAGGGTGATGGACTCGGCCACGCAGTTGATGCCGAAGCCGTCGTGACCCAACACGAAATGGGTGGCGCCTCCGCAGGGGTGGGTGGCATTCATGTCGGCCTGGATCTCGGCTTGGCTCAACACGCGGGCATCGAGGTGTATCTCGTCGAAACTGCCATTGGCCACGCGGGTGATGCCATAAGGATTATAGCCGGTGCGGTTGTCGCCGAAATAGAGGCTGTTGAGGTCGGGCATGCGGCGATTGCTGGCGCGTGAGACATCGGCAACCGGCGCACCATTGAGGTAGATCTGGTAGCGATTGGCCGCGAAGTCCCAAGTCACGGCAATGTGTACCCAGGTACCACTGGTCAGACGTGCCACGTCGGCACTGACGTCAAAGTCGTTGTCGGCGTCGTCCTCGAACAACAGACTGAGCCGGGTGTCCCGGCCTCGCGCCGCTCGCCGCTTGGTCAATTTGAAATACTTGTCGCCCCGTGTGGCATCGAACAGCACACGAGCCCGACTGCGCTCGCCACCATTGTCGGTCCAGTTGGGCCGAAACCAGAAAGAGATGCTACCCACTGCGCCTGCGTCGGCGTCCAGATCCACGCCGGTGTCGATGGCATCGCCCTCGGCCAATACCTGTCCGGCGCGGCACACCTTACCGTTGGCAACGCTCTGCGCCCCCCCGATGGCGCGGCCATGATGGCCGCTGCCACTGGCATCCTGGATCTCACCCGGGGTGCCATTCCAAGCCGCCTCGTCGAGGGGGTAGTAGGCCAGGCGACTCACCGCACAGGGCCGTGTCTCGGCCATCACCGCCGCCACCTGGCTGGCATCGAGGGCGGCGTGATAGACCCTCACCTCGTCGATCAAGCCATCGAACTGGCGACCGGGAAAGCCTTGGTCAGCACCGATCTGCAGTGGATCGTTGTTGATACGCAGGGTCTCGCTGTAACTGGCAGACGCCCGCACGGCGCCGTCCACATACAATCGCTGGCGCCCGCCGGCATCGTAGACGATGGCGATGTGATACCAGCGACCGGGGATGATGGTCACTCCGCTACTGGTCAGGGTGCGGGTGCCACCGGCGGCATTGTTCCACCACCAGAAGATCTCGCCCCGGCTGTTGACATGGAATTCGTAGTTCTCGTCTTTTGAGAGAATGCTCTTCAGGCCGCTCGACGGCAGGCTGTCGGCACGGATCCAGGTGGTCACGGTGAGGCGATCGGTGATGTCCAGCAGGGGATCATCGGCGATCTGCAGGTAGTCGCTGCTGCCATTCAGCGAGGCACCATTGCAGACCTTGGCCGGCGCCGGTGTCGCGCCGCCGACACGGACACCGTTCAGTCCATTACCGCTGCTGTCCACCACCTCACCCGGGGTACCGTCCCAGCGAGTCTCGTCGAGGCGCCATTCGGCGACAGGGGCCGGCAGAGCGACCGCCGGGGCGGCATTGAAATCGACCACGAACCAGCCGATATCGGCGGCATCGGCGGCAGCATTGCGGCGCAGCGTCAGACTGCTGCTGGTGAGAGACAGGGTGGCCGAGGCCTCGCCGATGATGTCATCGCTGTTGAAACGTGTCCGCCCCAGGGACTGACCGGCCGCCGCCTGCACCGAGGCGAAGGCCAGCGAATGAGCAAGGTCCAGCGACGAGAGCGCGGCTGTGACCCTGGCCGTGCCTGCGGCGAACGCCGCGTTGCCGTGCTGCACACGACTACCGTCCTTCAGTTCCACCACCTGCCAGCTGATTTCGTCGAGGGTATCGCCGGTACGGCTGCGGTCGATGCGTACGGTGTTGGCATCCAGCAGGCGGGCGCGGATCATGCGCGCGCCAACGTCGGAACCGCCCCCCGAACTGCGAAAACCGGCGAGGACAAAACTCGTGTTCACATCCACAGGCGTCGGCAGGGTGACGTCCACACTGGCCTGTGAACTCGCCAGAGAGGTGCTGCCCTTTTGCACCTGGAGATCGGCCGCCGTGGTGAACTCCACCACCTGCCAAGCCACCTCATGGGTATTCGCCTCATTGACCCGGAACTGCAGATTCCCCCTGGCCGTGAGTTCACCGAGGATGGGATCGTCCAGACTCCATTGGCTGTGCGTGGCCGCCGGGGTCTTCGACCAGAGGACGAAGGCCTGAGCCGTGGAGGCCACCGGGGCGATGGGAATGTTCATGGTGCGCGCCGTCTGCCTGAACTCTCCCCGCTGCACACGCACACCGCTGCTGAACTCCACCAAATACCACTGGATGTCGATGCGCGCCCCGCCACTGGTGACCCGTTCGAATTCCAATGCACTACCGGCCGCATTCAGACGGCCGCGCAACATGCTGTCCGGCGGCCGACCACTGTCCGAGCGCAGGTTGAAGACCAGGAAGGACTTGGCCGGGTCCACGGGACTCACCGCCACACTCAACACGCCATTGGCGTTGCTCACCGCCGTGCCGCTCTGTACGCCTTTGACCACTGCCGCCTGCGCCGCCGTGGCGAGCGACAGCAGGAAGAGTAACGACAAATAGAGGATCAAGGCGCGCATGGTCAATTTATTGGCCGGCAGAACGGAAACAGGCCAGACAGCGAGGCTGTCCGGCCTGCAAGACGGCACGGCATAAGGCTCAGTCCGCGCCCGTGTCCGGCCCGGCCGTCACTTGGTGGCGGTCAGGACGAAGTCGGCGGTCTTGCTGTTATCGTCGTTGTTGGTGACGGTACAGGTCACGGTGTCGCCGATGTTGGTGATGGTGCCCGAGGCCGTGGTCACGTTGTAGGTGCCGGCGCCGCTGGCGGCGAAGGTCACGCCGTCGACCAGGTTGCCGGCCACCGTCGTGCTGCAGCCGCCGGTGGTGTCGGTGATGCCGGTGATGGCCGTCGCTGAGCCGACCGCCACGCCCACCACCTGACCCTTGGCCAGAGAGGCCGCAAAGTTCACCGCATTGGCCGAGCCGAGGCCGCCGGCCACGCCCTTCACCGCCGCGACGCGGGCCTCGCCGGTGGTGTCGATGAACTTGGGCAGGGCGGTGGCGGCGAGGATGCCGAGGATCACGATGACCATGACCAGTTCGATGAGGGTGAATCCGCTTTCGGTCTTCATTGCGTGCATGTGTTTCATTGTCTTCTCCTGACGAATCACGTGTTGTCTGTGCTTGAACGGTGGTTTCTCGAAGGCTTCGTCTCGCGGTGACCCGTCGTCGCCTCCAGTGGGTTCGCCAAGACTATCGGTCGGTGGTGATGAAACTTGACCCCGCGTGACCGCCTTCTCATTTTTTGATGGCCACCTCGGACAGGCTCCACATGGGCAGGAACACGCCCAGGGCGAGCACCAGCACGATAACGGCGATGATCACGGTGAGGATGGGTTCGATGCGCGCGCTGAGGCGTTCGATGTCGTAGGCCACCTCGTCCTCGTAGTATTCACCCACCTCGGCGAGCAGGGTGTCGATGGCTCCGGTCTCCTCGCCCACCGCCATCATCTGCATCACCAGAGGATCGAACAGGCCGGTGGCGGCGGCGGTCTGGGTGATGGACTCGCCGCGCTCGATGCCGGTCTGCATGCTGAGGATGCGCTCCTCGACGTAGTCGTTGTCCAGGGCGCGAGAGACCACCGTCAGCGCCGTCACCAACGGCACGCCGGCCTGGGTGGCCATGGCGAACAGGCGCGCGAAGCGCGCCAGGGTGGCGCGGTAGATGATGTCGCCGGCCAGCGGCAGGCGCAGCTTCCAGCGGTGCCAGCGGTAGCGGCCCTCCTCCGTGGAGACGTAGTAGCGCGCCCCGAGCAGGGCGCCGAACAGACCGCCGAGCAGCCACGGCCAGTACGCCACGATGAACTCCGAAGTGCCCAGCAGGATGCGCGTGGCCAGTGGCAGTTCGGCACCCAGGCTGTCGAAGACCTTGGCGAAGGCGGGGATGACGAACAGATTGAGGATGGCGATGGCGGCGACGATGGCGCTGATGACGAAGCTGGGATAGCGCAGGGCGGAACGGATCTGCTGGCGGGTGCGCTTGTCGCGCTCAAGGTACTCGGCCAGGCGCTTGAAGATCTCGTCCAGCCGGCCGGTGGTCTCGCCGATGCGTACCATGGAGACGTAGAACAGGGAGAAGATCTCCTCGTGCTCACTGAGGGCCGAGGCCAGGTCACGCCCGGCCTCCAGACTCTCGGCCACCTCGCCGATGGTCTCCGCCAGCAAGGGGTTGCGCGTGGAACGGGCGAGCCCGTGCAGGGCAGAGAGCAGCGGCACGCCGGCCTTGGTCAGGCTGTGCATCTGGCGCGAGAACTGGATCAGGTCGGTGTCGCCCACCCTGGCCGCCAGCAGCGCCGACAGGCCCGCACCGTCCCGCGGCGCCTCCTGCGAGGGCGCGATCTCCACCGGCGTCATGCCACCCTCCAGCAACTGTGCCGCCACGGCGTCGCTGTTCGCGGCCTCCATGTTGCCGCTGACCGCGTCACCGCGGTGGTCGCGGGCCTTGTAGCGGAAGAGGGGCATTAGGGGATCTCCCGGGTGAGGCGCGAGAGGGATTGGGGCGACAGACTCCGTAAGCAAGCCTGTGTGCGGTTCCGCAGCCTGTTGGTTTCGGAGATCGTCTCCGGCCACAAGCGGCGGGCTGCGTGTCCCTTTCTTTTGCTCGCCCAAAAGAAAGAGACGAAAGAAAAGGGCGCCCTACGATTTGCCCGCTTCGCGGGTACCCTGCGC
>JANTGX010000004.1 GCA_024762755.1 Gammaproteobacteria bacterium | reverse complement strand
ATTTGTCTGCCATCGGCTAATATTACGTGCCTGAAAATAAGCAGATAGTTAGTAACCACTCACTATCAATAAATCCCTTTAGACATCGAGATTTGCCACCTGCAAGGCGTTGCTTTCGATGAAGTCCCGGCGTGGCTCGACCTGATCACCCATCAGGGTGGTGAAGACCTCGTCGGCGGCGACGACATCCTCTATGCGCACCTGCAACAGACGCCGCACCTCGGGATCCAGCGTGGTTTCCCACAGCTGCTCCGGGTTCATCTCGCCCAACCCCTTGTAGCGCTGGATGTGTTGGCCGCGTCTGGCCTCGCCCATCAGCCATTCCAGGGCCTCCTTGAAACTCGACACAGCAGCGCTGCGCTCGCCGCGTTTCACCTTGGCGGTCTCGCCCAGCAGATCCCTCAGCTGTTCACCGAGTTTCACCATGGCGGCATATTCACCGGAGTTGAAAAAGTCGCTGTCGATGATGCGCTCGTTGCCCACGTTATGGCTGATGGCATTGATACGGGCCTGCCAGCCTCCGCGCAACTCGTCTTCCTCCAAGGTGAAGGAATAACGCACATCGCTCTGATCGTCGCTGTTAAGGCGTTCCATCAGTTCTGCGAACCACGCCTCGGCCTGTGTCCCATCGTGCAGGGCCTGAGAAGGCAGAGGCGCAGAGTAGATGAGCTGCTCCAACAGCGCCGGATGGAAGCGCCGGGACAGGCGATCTATGCTGGACATCACGTCGAGATACTGTTTTGCCAATGATTCCAGGGTCATGCCAGAGATAGGGGGCGCGTCTTCCTGAACGTACAGCCCGGCATTTTCCAGGGCCGTCTGCAGCAGGTGATCATTCAGTTCCACATCGTCCTTTACGTAACGTTCCTGCTTGCCCTTCTTCACCTTGTAGAGGGGAGGCTGGGCAATGTAGACATGGCCACGCTCGATCAATTCGGGCATCTGGCGATAGAAAAAGGTCAGCAACAATGTGCGGATATGCGAGCCGTCCACGTCCGCATCGGTCATGATGATGATGCGGTGATAGCGTAGTTTGTCCGGGTTGAATTCTTCTCTGCCGATGCCGCAACCGAGGGCCGTGATGAGCGTGCCCACCTCGGCCGAAGACAACATCTTGTCGAAGCGCGCCTTCTCCACGTTGAGGATCTTGCCCTTCAGCGGCAGGATGGCCTGACTGCGGCGATCACGACCCTGTTTGGCGGAGCCGCCGGCGGAATCACCCTCGACCAGAAAAAGCTCGGAATTGGCCGGGTCCTTTTCTTGGCAATCGGCCAGTTTCCCGGGGAGACCGGCAATGTCCAAGGCACCCTTGCGCCGGGTCATCTCGCGCGCCTTGCGTGCGGCCTCTCGGGCCCTGGCGGCGTCGACGATCTTCGATACGATGGCCTTTGCGTCGATGGGATTCTCCAAGAGAAATTCGTTGAACCTCTCGGATACGGCCGATTCGACGATGCCCTTCACCTCTGACGACACCAGTTTGTCTTTGGTCTGCGAAGAAAACTTTGGATCCGGCACTTTGACCGAGAGCACCGCGGTCAACCCCTCGCGGGCATCGTCACCCGTGGGCTGGACCTTGAATTTCTTCGCCATACCCTCGGCCTCGATGTACTGATTCAAGGTGCGTGTCAGGCCGCTACGGAAGCCTGCCAGGTGAGTACCACCATCGCGCTGGGGAATATTGTTGGTGTAGCAGAAGATGTTCTCTTGATAGGAATCGTTCCACTGCATGGCGACTTCCACGGTCACATCGTCCTTCTTCACCACAAAGGAAAAAACAGTGGGATTCAACGGTGTCTTGTTGCGGTTGAGATGTTCCACAAAGGCGGCGATTCCACCTTCGTACTGAAAAACGTCCTGTTTCTCCGTACGTTCGTCCTTGAGCACAATGCGTACACCAGAATTGAGGAACGACAACTCACGTAAACGCTTGGCGAGAATGTCGTAGTGAAATTCCGTGTCGGTAAAGACTTCCTGGCTGGGTTTGAAACGAATCTCCGTCCCCGTGCCCTTCGCCTCACCGATGACCTTCAGAGGCTCTACGGGAACACCATTGTGATATTCCTGGAAATAGGTCTTTCCATCGCGCCAAATGGTCAGTTTCAACCACTCGGAAAGGGCGTTCACCACCGAGACGCCCACGCCATGCAGGCCACCGGAGATCTTGTAGGAGTTGTCGTCGAACTTACCGCCCGCGTGGAGCACCGTCATGATGACCTCCGCCGCCGATCTCCCCTCCTCTTCGTGGATGTCCACCGGGATGCCACGTCCATTGTCCCTTACGCTGACCGAGCCATCGCTATGGATCGTCACCGAGGTCTCCGTACAGTGACCAGCGAGGGCCTCGTCGATGGCATTGTCCACGGCCTCGAAGACCATGTGATGCAGGCCAGTACCGTCATCGGTATCACCAATGTACATGCCGGGACGCTTACGCACGGCGTCCAGGCCTTTCAAGACCTGTATATTGGAAGAGTCGTAGGTTTTATCGTCAGCCATACACGCTCCGCACCATCGCGGTGCTTTATGAGATTGAATCGGAAGATTATACCACCTGGGAGACCACGCCGTGTTCCACGTGAAACAGTGGGGGCGTCTGCAAGGCAGCTTGAAGGGCGGAATCCGAGGTCGATGTCACAAAGACCTGGCACTCGGAGGCCGTCAGCGCATTTAACAATAAGACCCTATTTTTCTTGTCTAGTTCAGCCGCCAGATCGTCGACAAGAAGTAGAGAACGCTTGCCGGTACGATCGAACAAAAACCGGGCCTGTGCGATTTGAAGCAGGGCAATGAAGAGTTTCTGTTCACCACGCGAAAGAAAATCACGCGCCAGCATCCCGTTGATACGAATTCGAAGGTCCGTGCGATGGGGTCCAACCTGAGTAAACCCGCGTTGCCTATCGGATTCACGCGAGTTGGCCAATGCATCGATGAGTGCCAACCCCTTTGACCAACCTCGATAGATATCGATCTGCAGCGCCTGGAAATGAGCAGATCCCATATCACGACAAAAAGATGCAAAATACGCCTGTGTGTCCCGCAGATAGGCCTGTCGGTAGTGGGCGATGGTCTCACCCTTCTCTGCGAGCAGTTCATCGAACTGGAGCAGTGAAGCATCGTTCCACCGTGTCTTCAGTGCGGCATTGCGCTGCAGTAGGAGACGGCGATAGTCACTCCAGGCTTGCAGGTAATGGGGTTCCACGTGAAACATTCCCCATTCGAGGAAGCGCCGCCTGAGTTCAGGGCCCTGATCGAAGAAGGCATGCAGTCCCGCTTCGATGACTTTTGTCGGCAAGCGCTCGGATAGTTCACTGGCACTGCGAACATCCCCACCATCCACTCGGATTCGTGTCTGGCGTGCCGATCGCTGGATACCGACACGGTGGATGTTGTCGTGACTGCGTAGACGCGAGAAGAGTGTGAATCCCTCCGTGCCTTGTCTGATCAACTGGTCGGTGTTTCGCGTGCGGAAGGAACGTCCCCGACCGAGGCAATATAGGGCCTCCAACAGGCTGGTCTTGCCACAGCCGTTGGGACCGATGACCAGGTTTAGTGTCTGACTGGGGCGGAGGGAGGCAGACGCAATGTTGCGAAAGTCGCTGATGTCGAGCTGAATCAGCGGCATGACAGGAAGGGCTGATACCTCATCACAGACGCATAGGCATGACTACGTAGGTACAGCCCGAATCACCCTCGGGCTGTACGACGCAGCTACTGTTGGCGTCTCCGAAGGCGATGTTCACGTGGGCCGTATCGATGGCATTGAGCGCGTCGAGCAGATAGCCGACGTTGAAACCGATATCCAATTCCGGGCCGGTGTAGTCGACCTCGATCTCTTCCTCGGCCTCTTCCATTTCCGGGTTATTGGCCTGGGCCTGCAGGAGACCGTCCTCGAGATGGATACGGATTCCGCGGTATTTTTCATTGGAAAGGATGGAGGTACGCACCAGGGCCTGACGCAGTCGCTCCCGGTCGGCGATCACCAGTTTGTCGGAGTTTCGCGGGATGACACGCTGGTAGTCTGGAAACTTGCCATCGACGAGTTTGGACGTGAAGGTGTATTCACCCAGGGTGACACAGAGATGATTGTTACCGATGGTGATGTTCACCGGCGTATCTTCGTCGGTCAACAAGCGGCTCAATTCCAACACCCCCTTACGAGGAAGGATCACCTGGATCTTCTCACCTGGGCTGACATCGGCAGTATGTTCACACACGGCGAGACGGTGGCCGTCCGTGGCGACCGCACGGATCACCCCATTGTCGACCTCGATCATCAGGCCGTTGAGGTAGTACCGGACATCCTGTTGCGCCATGGCAAAGCTGGTCTTGTCTATGAGCCGCTTGAGCACCGACTGCGGCACCGAGAAGGAAAAGACGCCCTTCACCTCGTCGATATTGGGAAACTCTGAGACCGGAAGGGTGGTCAGGTTGAAGCGACTGCGGCCGGACTTGAGGGTGGCGCGCTCCTTGTCGGCATCGTAGGTGAGGTCGATGATCGCGCCTTCGGGCAATGCCTTGCAGATGTCCACCATCTTACGTGCCGGCAGGGTGATGTCTCCCCCCTCGTTAATATCGGTTGGCAGACGGGCGATCATCTCCACTTCGAGGTCCGTGGCCGTCATGGATAGACCCTGGCCATTGGCACTGAGGAGAATGTTGGAGAGGATCGGCAGGGTTTGCCGTCTCTCGACGACGCCGGTGATGGTTTGCAGAGGCTTGAGGATCGCTTCTCGCTCGATGGCAAATTTCATGGTCGGTTTCCAAGTGTCTAAGTATTTATTCTATTTAAGAATAGAAACTATTGTTATTACTACTAGGGCCGTTCGTCTCTGTGGATAAGCTATATTTTAGCTTTCATTTCAGTTTCTTACCCTGTTCATAAGGCGGTTTATGGAGGCTCGGGAAGGACTCGTGCAACCTGTGGATAGATTGTGAACAACCCGGCGCCCCAGAATCCGTACAAAGTTGTCCACAGGTCTTCCACATCAACTCGACAGGGTTCGCATGAGAATGGAGTAGTCTTCCATCAGGCGCACTTCGCTGAGCTTCAATTCCTCTACCTTACGGCAAGCATGTAACACGGTGGTGTGGTCTCGCCCGCCAAAGGCGTCACCGATCTCGGGCAGACTGTGATTGGTCAGCTCCTTGGACAGGGCCATGGCGATCTGTCGTGGCCGGGCAATGGAGCGGGTGCGTTTCTTCGACAGCAGCTCTGACAGGCGGATTTTATAATAATCCGCCACTGTCTTCTGGATATTCTCGATGGTGACAAGCTTTTCTTGCAGTGCGATGAGGTCTTTGAGCGCATTCTTGGCGAAATCCACGGTGATGTTCTGGCCGGTGAAGCGGGCATTGGCGGAGACCCGGCGCAGTGCGCCCTCGAGCTCACGAATGTTGGAGCGGATTCGTTTGGCGATAAAGAAGGCCACCTCCTGCGGCAGGTCGACCTCGAGCTGCACGGCCTTGCTCATGAGGATGGCGACCCGGGTCTCGAGCTCGGGCGGCTCGATATGCACCGTCAAACCCCAGCCGAAGCGCGATTTGAGGCGCTCCTCGAGCCCGGATACCTCCTTGGGATAGCGGTCGCAGGTGAGGATGATCTGCTGCTGACCCTCGAGCAGGGAGTTGAAGGTGTGGAAGAACTCTTCCTGTGAGCGCTCCTTGCCGGCGAAGAATTGAATATCGTCGATGAGCAGGGCATTGACCGAGCGGTAGTAGCGTTTGAACTCGTCGATGGCATTGTGTTGCAGGGCCTTGACCATGTCCTGCACGAAGCGCTCGGAATGCAGGTAGACCACCTTGGCCGCCGGGTTCTGCTGCACGATGAGATTCCCCACGGCGTGCATCAGGTGGGTCTTGCCCAGGCCGACGCCGCCATAGATGAACAGGGGATTGTAGGCGCCGCCGGGGTTTTCGCCGATCTGGAAAGAGGCCGCTCTGGCGAGCTGATTGGATTTACCCTCGACGAAATTCTCGAAGGTGGACTGTGGATTGAGACTGCTCTGGTGGGCGACGGTAGTGTTACGTTTGGCGCGACGGCCAGCGCTACCGGCTGCCGGGTCGGCCCCGGGGCCACGCCCCATTTCGGGGCTGGCGCCACCGATCTCCAGCACCACCTCGAGGTCCTGGCCGCCATCGGCGGGATTGACGAAGTCACGGATACGCTCGAGGTATCGTTCGCTGATCCAATCTGCGACAAAGCGATTGGGTGCCAACAGGCGCAATTGGCCGTCACCCTGAATCGCCTGCAGAGGGCGCACCCAGGTGTTGAATTGTTGCGGGCTGAGTTCGCCCTCGAGGTATTCCAGGCAGCTTTGCCAAGTGCTCATCGTTGGTCCTGAATAGCCAAAGCCTCCGTGCAAAAGGCCCTTCTCGATTTCGGCGCGGTAGGCGGGGAAAGGTCCACGAGTCTATACCGCGGAAGAGGACTTATCCACACCCCTGGATAAGAGAGTTCGGCCCCGTTTCTACTTGACATTTCATCGGTTTCAACAGTACTCTGCGTCGCTTTTCTACGCACTCCCGGTTGCGCCGAGGCGTCACCACCCATCCACTGGAACAGTACACGGAACAAGGCCATGAAACGCACCTTTCAGCCCAGCAATATCCGCCGCAGTCGCACCCACGGTTTTCGCGCCCGCATGAGCACCAAGGCCGGTCGCAAGATCATCAATGCCCGCCGCGCCAAGGGTCGCAAGAGGTTGAGTGCCTGAGCGAGAGCGCTGCGCACGCCGCGCCTGACGCGCCGTCGAAGGCCTCCCAGGGCGAGGCGTTTCCCCGCCACCTGCGGCTGCTCAATCGACGCCAGTTCCAGCGGGTCTTCGATCAACCACGATGCAAGTCCGTTGACGACAAATTTCTCGTGCTGGCGGCGCCGAACGACCTCGGCCATGCCCGTCTCGGTTTGGTGATCAGTAAGCGGAATATCCGTACTGCAGTGGGTAGAAATCGTGTCAAGCGCCTGATTCGAGAGAGTTTTAGGCAGACTCAGGCGGCCTTGGGCGGTCTCGACGTAGTGGTCCTCAGTCGCCGCGACACCGGCACCATGGACAACCCAAGCCTGCAACAGGCCCTCAACCGTCACTGGCGCCGATTGATCAAACGATGCGCAGAATCTTCCTCCTCCTGATACGCGGGTACCGTTATCTGCTGAGCCCCTTTCTCGGCGCCCATTGCCGCTATCACCCCACTTGTTCCGCCTATGCCGAAACAGCCATCGTCCGTCACGGCGTCATCCGTGGTGGTTCCTTGGCGGTTAAACGGCTGTGTCGCTGTCACCCGTGGCACGAAGGCGGTTATGATCCCGTTCCCGAAAAAAAAGACCAAAGCTGACCCATGGATAACCAGCGTTTAATCCTCTTCGTTGCCCTTTCACTCATTCTCATGCTGCTGTTTGGTGCCTGGCAGGAACAGAATGCCCCGCAGACGGCCGCCAGCGGTGCGAACCAGGCCCCGCCTCAGACCACACCATCGGAGACGCCCCCGAGTGTGCCGGCCGAGTCTGCCGCCATCCCCAGCGGTGACATGCCGACGGCGAAAAAGGCCCCGCAGGCCCTCAGCCAGGGGGAATACATCGAGGTCGAGACCGACCTGCTGCGGGTGGCGGTGAATACCGCCGGCGGTGAGCTCAGTCGTGCCGCCCTGTTGGCCTATCCGTGGAGTCTGGAGGATCCGGAACCCGTCCAGCTGCTCGACGATCGCATGCCCAATCTCTTCATCGCCCAATCGGGTCTGGTGGCCAGTACCGGCAGCGCTCCCGACCATCGCGCCGTGTATACCAGTGAACAGAAGGCCTATCGCCTCGCTGAGGGCCAGGACAGCCTTTCCGTCCCCCTGCACTGGCGCAGCGATGACGGCCTGCAGGTGGTCAAGACCCTCACCTTCCATCGCAACAGCTATGTGGTCGACGTCACCTACGAGGTCACTCCCACGCAGGCCTGGAAGGGCCGCAGTTATGGCCAGATGCAGCGCACCAAGGTGGCAGAGCGCGGCCAGTCGAAGTTCATCTACACCTTCATGGGCGGGGTGGTCTCCAGTGAATGGAATCCCTACGAAAAGATCGATTTCGACGACTTCGCTACTTGGCGGCCCGAGCAGAGCTACAGCAAGGGTGGCTGGAACGCCATGGTGCAGCATTACTTCTTCAGTGCCTGGATACCCGAAGCCGGTGAAGCCCTGCACTTCTACACCAAGGCCCTGCCAGACGGGCGTTATCTCATCGGTGCCTCGGGGGCGGAGCAGACGGTGACCGCGGGTGAGACGGCCCGATTCCACAGTCGTTGGTTCGTTGGTCCCAAGGAGCAGCATCGCCTGGAGAAGGTGGCCCCGCACCTGCGCCTGGTGGTGGACTATGGCGTGCTGGATATCCTCGCCAGGCCCGTGTTCTGGTTGCTGGAAAAGATCTACAACTACGTCGGCAACTGGGGGCTGGCCATCATCCTCGTCACCCTCATTATCAAGCTCCTGTTCTACAAGCTCTCCGAGGCGAGCTACCGCAGCATGGCCCACATGCGTCGTCTGGCACCCAAACTGAAGCAGCTCAAGGAGCGTTTTGGTGACGACCGGCAGAAGATGAGCCAGGCCATGATGGAGATCTACAAAAAGGAGAAGATCAATCCCCTCGGTGGCTGCCTGCCCATGCTGGTGCAGATCCCCGTCTTCATCGCTCTCTACTGGGTATTGCTCGAGAGTGTAGAGCTGCGTCAGGCACCCTTCTTCGGCTGGATTCAGGACCTCTCCACGCGCGATCCCTACTATGTGCTGCCGGTCCTCATGGGCCTGAGCATGTTCGTGCAGCAGAAGCTGAATCCGCCGCCCATGGACCCGGTGCAGCAGAAGATCATGTCCTTCCTGCCGCTGATCTTCACCGCCTTCTTTGCCTTCTTCCCCTCGGGGCTGGTGCTCTACTGGGTGGTCAACAATCTGCTCTCCATCGCCCAGCAGTGGTACATCACGCGCAAGATCGAGGCGGCCGCCGAGAAGGCCTGACGGCCCACATCATGCGCGAGACGCAGGACACGATCGCTGCCCTGGCCACCCCGCCCGGTCGTGGCGGGGTGGGCATCGTACGCGTCTCCGGCCCGCTGGCCGCCGACATCGCAGAGGCTATCCTCGGTCGATTGCCGGCACCGCGCCAGGCCGAGTACCTGCCCTTCCGTGACACTGAGGGTAACGTGCTGGATACCGGCCTGGGCCTGTTTTTCCCCAATCCCCACTCCTTCACCGGCGAAGACATCCTCGAACTGCAAGGCCACGGTGGCCCGGTGGTGATGGACCTGCTGCTGGCCCGTTGCCTGGCCCTCGGTGCGCGCGCGGCAGAGCCCGGCGAGTTCTCCCGTCGTGCCTTTCTCAACGGCAAACTGGATCTGGCCCAGGCCGAGGCGGTGGCCGATCTCATCGACAGCGCCACGGTGGAGGCGGCCCGGCTCGCCGTCCGCTCCCTGCAGGGCGAGTTTTCGCAGCGGGTGCACGGCTTGGTGGAGAGCCTCACGACCCTGCGCGTGTTCGTCGAATCGGCCATCGACTTTCCCGAGGAAGAGATCGACTTTCTCGCCGACGAGCAGCTCGCCGGTGACCTCGAGGACGTGGCACGGCGCCTTCAGCAGACCCTGACCAGCGCACGACAGGGCAATCTCCTGCGCGAGGGCTTGCGCGTGGTCATCGCCGGCCGGCCGAATGCAGGCAAGTCCACCCTGCTAAACGTCTTGGCCGGGCGCGAGGCGGCCATCGTCACCGATATCCCGGGCACCACCCGTGACGTCCTGCGCGAGCAGATCGCCATCGACGGCCTGCCCCTGCACATCATCGACACCGCCGGCCTGCGAGAGGCTGGCGACGCGGTGGAGCGCGAAGGCATCCGTCGCGCCTGGTCGGAGATCGAGACCGCCGACCACATCCTCTATCTGGCGGAAGACGACGACGGCCCCCGCGATGCGCTGTTCGAGCGTCTTTCCGCGGCCGGGCCGGCGCTGACCCGCGTACGCACCAAACTGGATCTCAGTGGCGGGCCGGCCGGCGTGGACCCCGACAGCGGCGTGCTCCGCCTCAGCGCCCGCAGCGGGGCAGGCCTCGACGTGCTACGCGAGCACCTCAAGGCCGTGGCCGGTTTTCGCAGCGCCAGCGAGGGCGAGTTCATGGCCCGTCGGCGCCACCTCGATGCCCTGCAGCGTGCCGCCGAGCACCTGGAGGCAGGCCGTCGTCAATTGCGCGAGGCCGCCGCCGGCGAACTGCTGGCCGAGGAACTGCGTCTGGCCCAGCAGGCCCTGGGCGAGATCACCGGCACCGTGAGTGCCGACGACCTGCTGGGCGAGATCTTCGCCAGCTTCTGCATCGGCAAGTAGCCCGTTCGCGGGTGAGTCCGCCACTGGCAAAAGGGTCATGCAGGCCGATACGGAGCTATCCGAGGCGATGCGTTTCCCAGAATGGGGTTAATATATGGAAAAATCACGCCACGTTCGGCGACGTTTTTAACTGATCGTGATTTTTGTCACCGCATTGGCGGCACTGGCCGCCAATGCCATCGTGGAGGCCGGCAGCGAACGCCTGGTCATGGTCATGTCGCCGGCGAAGATGCTCCGCCAGCAACTCGTCCATCTGCAGTTGCAGGATCCAGAGGGGCGGGTGCTTCTCAGCGACATCTTGAAACGTCTGCAGATTCGCGATGGGGATTGTGCGACGGGCCGCCTGTTGCAAATGCCCGAGGACTATCGCTACGGCTATAGCCCCCCGCTGGCACGCAAGATGGGCCTCTACCTGCCGCCGCAGACGTGGCGGGACCACGACCTCTGCCTGGTGGATCGCCAATATGGTCGGCTGATCCTGCGTCTGGGCGCAGAGGACGCCGGCCAATCGGTGACGCGCCGCTTCCCCTGAGCCGGGTCGCCGTCGCTGGCCGGCCGAAGGCACGATGCGCTTCGTGGCATGCGGTAAGCAGTCGGTAAGCAATCGGTAAAAGGGAGCGCGTTGGTGTGTACCCGGCCATGCCCTGCAGGCGAATGCGGATGGCCAGAGCACCATCGGCGTTCGATGTCTGATCTGCCTGTCGCTCCCCCAATCACGGCTTGCTCGCGGAACATCCGGGTTAATATAGGCGCCATGAGCGCCGTCCCCGTCCTCCTCCCCTCGTGAAGCATGTCCCCGTCTCTTGGCGGCGGTCGCGCATCGTCACCGTCCTGGTGTTGATCGTCGCCGGCGGGCCGGTCGTGGCGGCTGGCACGGGCGAATGGCGCTATTGTGGGGCCCCGCCCAATCCCGGCCTGGCGCCCCCGCCACCGGCCGACGGGGCCGTGCATTTCACCGCCGACAGCGCCGAGGCCCAGGGCGATCGCTACCGGCTCACCGGCAACGTCGTGGGCCAGCGTCTCGGCGAGACCCTGTGGGCCGATCGCGTGGACTATCGAGCCGAGGATGAACACCTCGAGGCCACGGGCGATCTGCGCCTGCGCCGCGAGGGTCTGCTGCTGTGGGGCCAGTCGGCCGACCTGGACCTCGCCCAGGATCGCGGCGAGGTGCAGGCGGCCCGCTTCTGGCTCAGCGACCGGCACCTGCGCGGCAACGCCGAGACCCTCTGGCTGGAGGGCCCCGAGCGCCTGCGCCTGCAACGCACCCTGTTCACCACCTGTGACGAAGGCGATCACTTCTGGCGCCTGCGCGCCTCCAGCCTGCGTCTCGACCGGCAGAACAACCTGGGCATCGCCTACCACGCGCGGCTCGAGCTGCTGCGCGTCCCCGTCTTCTACACCCCCTATCTCAGCTTCCCCCTGCAGGGACGCAAGACCGGCCTGCTGGTACCCAGTATCGGCGATTCCAACCGTTCCGGGACACAGATCTCACTGCCCCTCTATCTGAATCTGGCGGCGGACCGCGACGCCACCATCACCCCCCACTACATGAGCCGGCGCGGCATCCTGTGGGAGACCGAATTCCGCTACCTGAACGCCCGCAACCAGGGCGAGATCACCTACTACACCCTGGGCCGTGACCGGCTCACCGGAGACGACCGCCACGCCCTCGACGTCGGCCATCGCGGCGAGCCCTTCACCGGCTGGCGCAGCGACGTACGCTACCGTCGGGTCAGCGACGGCGACTTCCTCTACGACTTCAGCAGTGGCCTGGGCAGCCCCAGCCTCACCCACCTGGAGCGCCACGCCAGGCTCGATTTCAGTGGCGAGTATGTGAGCGGCGGGTTGAACCTGGAGGACTATCAAACCCTCGACCCGGCGCTGTCCAGCCTGGCCCGCCCCTACGCCCGCCTGCCGCAACTGAGCCTGAACCTGTCGCAGCGGCCGCTGCTCGGCCCGGCGGTGCTGGATGCGCGCGCCGAATGGGTGCGCTTCGTGCGCGACGCCGGCGTCACCGGCAAACGCCTCGACCTGCAGCCGGAGCTGGCCCTGCCGCTGCAGTCCGATGCCGGGTTCCTCACCCCGCGTGTGGGTCTGCGCTATACCCAGTACCGCCTACAAAGACAGCAGGGCGATGCCGAGCCGGTGCGCAGCCTGCCCGTGCTCAGCCTCGACAGCGGCCTGTTCTTCGAGCGTGAGCTGCGCGGGCGCGCCCGCCTGCAGACCCTCGAGCCGCGCCTCTTCTACCTCTACGTGCCCTACCGCGACCAGTCGCGCCTGATCGTGGACGAGAACGGCAACCCGCGCGTCTTCGACAGCAGCCTGCCCCTGTTCGGTTTCGAGCGCCTGTTTCGCGACAACCGCTTCAACGGCGCCGACCGCATGGGCGATGCCAACCGCCTGAGCGCGGCCCTCACCAGCCGCTTTCTCGACGTCGGCGGGCGTGAGCTGGCACGCCTGCAACTGGGCCGCATCTTCTATTTCAGCGACCGCCGCGTGACCCTGCCCGGGCAGGCCGTGGAGACCGTTCCGGTCTCGAACTGGTTGGCCGAAGTGAGTACTCACTGGACGTCATCGATCAACAGCGGTCTGGACCTGGAATGGGACGAGCGCGAGCACCGAGTGGAACGCGGCAACCTCAGCCTGCGCTACCATCCGGCACCGCGCAGCGCCTTCAACATCGCCTACCGCTACCAGCGGGAACGCCTGGAGCAGAGCGATGTCTCTTTCATGTGGCCCGTGTTGCGCGGTTTCAGCCTGCTCGGCCGGCACCGTTACTCGGTGGCGGACAAACTGCTGCTGGAGCGGGTGTTGGGCCTCGAATACGAGAGTTGCTGCTGGGCCTTGCGCCTCCTCGAACGCCGCCACCGCATCAATGTACAGGACGAACGAGTCAGCCGTACCCTCTGGCTGCAATTGGAGCTGAAAGGCCTGTCCAGCGTGGGCCGCGATGTCGAGAGCCTGCTGGAGCGTGATATTCTTGCCCCCTGAATCCGCCCGTGCCGTCGTGCCGGGATCCCCTGACTGGAAATCTACCGTGTCGAAATCGAATCACCGCCCCTCTTCGCACCTGGGGCTGCTGTTGCTCCTATTCGCGACCCTGTTCGCACCCTCTCTCCCTGCCGCCGAACAGTCACAGACGGGCGAACTGATCGACCGCATCGTCGCCGTTGTCAACGACGACGTCATCACCCAGCTGGAGCTGGACGCCGAGGTGGCCGACATCAAGCGCCAGCTCCGCGCCCAACAGACTCAATTGCCGCCCGAGGCGGTGCTGCGCCGCCAGATCCTCGAGCGCATGATCCTGCGCCACATCCAGTTGCAGATGGCGCAGCGCATGCACATCACGGTGGACGACGACAGCCTCAACCGGGCCATCGCCAACATCGCCGCACAAAACGGCATGGACCTGGGCCAATTCCGCGAGACCCTGGCGCGCGAGGGTATCGACTACGCCCGCTTCCGCGAGAAC
The DNA here is from genome assembly GCA_024762755.1 of Gammaproteobacteria bacterium. GTDB lineage: Bacteria > Pseudomonadota > Gammaproteobacteria > SZUA-152 > SZUA-152 > JANTGX01. Next base: position 13,729 of record JANTGX010000004.1, on the reverse strand, counting down.
ATCCGTGACGAGATCGTCATCAATCGCCTGCAGAAACGCCAAGTTGCCGACCGAATCGACGTCACTTCACAGGAGATCGACGCCTATCTCGCCAACCAGGCGGTGCAGGGCGGCAAACACTATCTCTATCACCTCGGTCATATCCTCATCGGGCTGCCCGAGGCAGCCAGCGCCGAGGCCATTGGCCGGGCACGGGAGAAGGCCTGGGAAGTGGTGGCCGAACTGCGCGCAGGCGCCGACTTCGCCGCCACCGCGGTGGCCGTCTCCGACGGCCGGCAGGCGCTGCAGGGGGGTGACCTGGGATGGCGCGAGGCCTCCGCCCTGCCCACCCTGTTCGCCGACTGGGTGCTGAGCCACGCGCCGGGCGATATCAGCGACCCCATTCGCAGCCCCAGCGGCTTCCACATCATCAAACTGCTGGAGCGGCGCAGCGACCAGCCGCAGCACCTGGTGACGCAGACCCATGCGCGCCACATCCTGGTGCGCACGGGTCCGGCGCGCAGCGATCAGCGCGCCCGTCAGCGCATCGAGACCCTACGCAGCCGCCTGCAGGCCGGTGAGGACTTCGCCGAACTGGCGCGGGCCAACTCCGACGATCCCGGCACCGCAGCCGCCGGCGGTGACCTGGGCTGGGTCAACCCAGGCACCATGGTCCCCCCCTTCGAGAAGGCCATGGACGCCCTGCAGCCGGGGCAGCTCAGCGCGCCGGTGAAGACCCGTTTCGGTTGGCACCTCATCGAGGTCCTCGAACGGCGGCAGCAGGACCGGACGAAAGAGGTGCAGCGCAACCAGGCCAGCGAGACCATCCGCCAGCGCAAGCTAGACCCCGCCATGCAGGCCTGGTTGCGCAAGCTGCGCGATGAGGCCTTCGTCGATGTGCGCCTCTGAGGCGCCCGACTCCCTCGTGACCGCGTCCCCAGACCGGCGCCCCCTGCGCCTCGCCCTCACCCCGGGAGAACCGGCCGGTATCGGCCCCGAGCTGTGCGTGCAGCTGGCCCAGCGTCCCCAGCCCGCCGAGCTGGTGGCCATCGCCGACCCCGCCTTGTTGGAGGCCGCGGCGGCGCGCCTGGGCCTGCCCCTGGTGTTGCAGGAGCTCGGCCCCGCCGGTCCCCAGCGCCCAGGCCATCTCAGCGTGCTGCCGGTACCGCTGGCGGTGGCCAGCCGGCCGGGCGCGCTCGATCCGGCCAATGGCGGTTACGTCCTGGCGACCCTGGATGCCGCGGTGGACGGTTGCCTCGAGGGCCGCTTCGATGCCCTGGTCACCGGACCCATCCACAAGGGGGCCATCAACGATTACCTGCGCGAGAAAGACCCGTCGGCCTCCACCTTCTCCGGGCATACGGAATACCTGGCGGCACGCAGCGGCGGCGCCCTGCCGGTGATGATGCTGGCCACCGAAGGCTTGCGGGTGGCCCTCGCCACCACCCATCTGCCCCTGGCCGCGGTGCCGGCGGCCATCACCGGCGAGGGCCTGACGCGGGTGATCGAGACCCTGCATGCGGCCCTGCAGCGCCACTTCGGCGCCGCCAGACCCTGCATCCTGGTCTGCGGCCTCAATCCCCATGCGGGCGAGGACGGTCATCTCGGCCGCGAGGAGATCGAGGTCATCGAACCGGTACTGGACGCCCTGCGCCGGCGTGGCTGGGACCTCCGTGGCCCCCTGCCGGCGGATACCTTGTTCACCCCGGACAGGCTGGCCGATGCCGACGCGGTGTTGGCCATGTACCACGACCAGGGCCTGCCGGTGCTCAAACACCTGGGCTTTGGCCGCGCCGTTAACATCACCCTCGGCCTGCCCCTGATCCGCACCTCGGTGGACCACGGCACCGCCCTGGAGCTGGCCGGCCGCGGCGTGGCGCGCGTCGACAGCCTGCAACTGGCGGTGGAGACGGCGGCACAGATGGTGACCGGCGCACGCGCGGCGTCCGCATGAAGGGCCATCGCCCACGCAAGCGCTTCGGGCAGAATTTTCTGCACGATGCCCAGGTCGTGGCGCGCATCGCCGCGGCCATCGATCCACGTCCCGGCGAGCACCTGGTGGAGATCGGCCCGGGTCTCGGGGCGCTGACCGAGATTCTGCTGCCACAGGTGGGTGAGATGGACGTGATCGAGCTGGATCGCGACCTGATCCCGCGGCTTTCCCGCCATTGTGGCGGTCTCGGTGAACTGCGTATCCACGCCGCCGACGCCCTCGCGTTCGATTTCTCCGGCCTGGCCGATGACGGCCGCCCCCTGCGCATCGTCGGCAACCTGCCCTACAACATCTCCACGCCGCTGATGTTTCACCTGCTGGCCTACCGCAACCAGATCCGCGACATGCATTTTATGTTGCAGAAAGAGGTGGTGGAGCGCCTCGCCGCGACCCCCGGCAGCAAGGACTACGGCCGGCTCAGTGTCATCATGCAGTATCACTGCCGGGTGGAGGCCCTGTTCCGTGTGCCGCCCGGGGCCTTCAATCCCCCGCCCAAGGTGGAATCGGCGGTGGTGCGGCTGACCCCGTGGGCAGCGCCGCCGGTGGCGGTGCAGGACCTGGCGCAGTTCCAGCGCGTGGTCACCCAGGCCTTCTCGCAGCGGCGCAAGACCCTGCGCAATACCCTCAAGGGCCTGGTCGACGCCGAGACCATGCAAGCGCTGGGTATCGATCCCACGCGCCGGGCGGAGACCCTCGACCTGGCCGAATTTGCCGCCCTCGCCGAGGCGGCGGAGAGCCCGGACTCGCCATGACCGCCTATGTGGAGGCGCTCCTGATGCCGCCCGGGCTGCTGGTGTGGCTGTTACTGGGCGGACTGTGGCTGCTGGCCCGCGGCCGTCGGCGTCCCGGCCTGGCCCTCTCCGCCACGGCCCTGCTCCTGCTCTACCTGCTGAGCACCCCGCTGGTGGGCGGCGGCCTGCTCGGTTTGCTGCAGACGGCGCCGGCCATCCCGCCGGCGGCCCTCGGCACCCAGGATGCAGAGGCCATCGTCGTGCTCGGTGCCGGACGGCGCAGTGACGCCGCGGAATATGCCGGCGACACGGTCAACGGCCTGGCCCTGCAACGCCTACGCTACGCCGCCTTCGTCGCCCGCCGCACCGGGCTGCCGCTGTTGGTGAGTGGCGGTCTGGCGCGCGACGGCCACCCGCCCGAGGCCATGTTGATGATGCAGGCCCTGGAGTCGGAGTTCGGCGTGCCCGTGCGCTGGGTGGAGAGCGACAGCCGCAATACCTTCGAGAACGCCCGCTACAGCAGCCGTATCCTGCGCGCCTCGCAGGTGAATCGGGTCTATCTCGTCAGCCACGCCTGGCATATGCCGCGCGCCCTGTGGTCCTTCGCCCACTTCGGCCTGACGGTGATCCCTGCCCCCACCGCCTTCGAGTCGGACGACGACGATGTCCTCCTGGCCAGTGACCTGCTGCCCGATGCCCGCGCCCTGCGCAACAGCGCCTTCGCCCTGCACGAGATCATCGGCCTGCTGTGGTATCGCTGGCACTATGCCTGAGACGAAAGCGCCGGGCCCCGGGCTCACAGGCGTTCCAGTTCACCGTTGAGCTTGCCCTCGATACGTTTCTTGTAGCGCAGGTAGTCGATGGCCTGCACGGCCTGGCCGCGGCGCCCGCCGAGCAGGCCGGGTGAAAGATCGACGTCGGTGATGTAGATGGGGTATCTGAGGCCGCTGGCGCGGCGCTGCAGGACGTAGCGCGCCACTTCGCGGAACAGGTCCTTGCCGTACTCCAGGGAAGAGAACTCGGCGTCCTCACAATAGATGGTGAAGGCGGTGCCGTTGTCCACCAGGTCGCCGATCACCTGCACGTTGAAGTAGCGCCGGGTGGTCTCGCGCCGCACCGCCTGGCGTTCGAAGACGAAGGCCTTGCGCTGGCGGCCGATGCGCTGGATCTCCAGCGTCTCCAGCAGCCGCTGGGCGCCCTCGTCGTGGTAGAGATAGCTCTGCCGGTTGAGCACGGCGTCGAAGAAGCGGCTGTAGTGGTTGATGAGCGAGGCATCGTCGCCATAGGGCACGCTCTGCTGAAACAGCGCGCCGTGCTGGTCGAGCACGTAGACGTCCACCGTCTCGCCCTGGGGCAGATAGAAGAGCTGTAACAGGCCGGGCCGGTTGCGCTCGACGATGGCGGGCAGGGGCGAGCCGGCCAGGGCCTTGCGGTCCATGTGGATGGGATTGAAACGTGTCTGCGGTTCGGCCAGGGCCTCGAGCAGGTCGGGTACACCCTCCAGGTGTCGATAGCGGAAGCTGCCCTCGTCGTCCTCCAGCAGGTAGTAGCCCTGTTCCACCTGTAGCACGTAGCGCAGGGGCTGGTCCGCGGGCCGGTGGTAGAAGGCCTCGGCGATGTCGCGGTACAGCTCCTCGATGCGGCGGGCAATGGCGGCGCTGTGGCTGGAGGAGAAGCTGAAGGCCGCCAGGGGGGTCGCCTGGTCGAGGCCGGCGCTGCGATTCCAGCGCAGGTATTGGGCCAGGCAGTCGAGCAGGCCGGTGATGCCGGTGTATTTGTAGCTGATGATCTCGCCCCAGGTGCTGACCATGAGCAGATCGAAGCTGATGGCCAGGTTCAGCGAGAAACCGCTGTAGTTCATGATGTCCGACTGATCCGAGACCAGGTCGGTACCGCGCCGCGAATGACGTGGCAGGGGATCGATGCCGACATTGGCGAACACCACCCCGTGCTGCACGCCCGGTGGCTGGGCGAAGCGCTCGATGGGGGTGGTGGGCAGCACACCCTGCGGAAACAAGCCCTCCAGGGTAGCGAGGATGGCGCGTACCTCCTGCAGGGAGAGAATGCCGCGCAGCACGTCCAGAGAGAGGATACTGCGCGGGCCGATGAGGCCGTTGAAATGGCACCAGGCGAGGAGTTCGATCACCGAGTGACTGCGTTTGAGGGCGGCGCCCGGTTCGCCGGGCTCCACGTCGCCGGGATACAGGGCCCAACTCTCCTCGGCATCCCGTCCGCGCCCCTGTTGTAGGGTCAGGCGGGCCTCGGCGATGTTGCGCGAGACGCCCCGGTTGATCAGTTCGATCTTGCCCGCCTTGCGCTCGAAGGCGGCATACAGCTTGCGGCCGAGGATATTGAGGTCCTTCTGCTCGATGCGCGCCAGGCTGGCGTTGCTTCGGGCGAAGCGTGACAGGGCCATGTAGCTGTGGGTGATCTCGTCCACCAGGATCTTGCGTTCCTTGAGCACCCGATGCACGTTCCAACGCTCACGGCCGTCGAGCAATTCCAGCTTGCCCGCCTGCCAACCCCAGCCCTCGGTCAGGGCCTCGAGGCGTTCCCAGCGCCAGTTGCGGCTGGCATGGGCCGGTCGGCTGAGGGGGATCTGCACCTTGAAGTAGAAACAACGCCGCAACAGCTCCAGGCGCTGCGGTTCGTTGCGCGCGGTGATGAACTGCTCCAGCTTGTCGAGCAGGATGGTGTAGGGGTCGAGGGCGTCGAGGTCGGTCACGCCGGCGTAGATGGCGCGCTTGTAGCGCAGGCTGAGCAGGTCGCTGTGCGGATACTCGGCGGCGTAGGCCTCCATCAAGAGCATCTTCAATACCGATTTGTAGGGCGAGTCGATGCCCTTGTACACCTGCCAGAGGGCGGCGCCGAAGTACTCCTCGGCCGGGATCGCCCCCAGGCCGCCGAAGTCGATGACCTCGTTGGCGGGGATGAAGCGCTTGCGCAGCAGCTCCTCGACGAAGGCCGCGTAGTCGCCCTCCCGCTCCGGCGGTACCAGCCACCACACCGGATAGCGCCCGGCCACCAGCAGGCCGGTGCGGTAGAACTCCTCCAGCAGCAGGTGGTGCTGGGTGCTGCCGGAACTCTCGCTGCTCAGTTCCACCACCCGCCCCTGGCGGAAGGTGTCGGCGTTCATGAGGAAGAAATGCACCTCCAGATTCACCGTCTCGGCCCACTGCTCGATGGCCGCGCACTTGGCGCGCAGTGCCTCGAGGGCGTCTACGTCGAGGGTCGGGTCGTGGCAGATCCAGACGTCGAAGTCGCTGTGCTCCGAGTGAGCGATGGAACCCACGCTGCCCATGAGGAAGATGGAGTGGATGTCGTGGCTGCGCAGGGCGCGCTTCTTGTAGTCGAAGCTCTTCGCCAGACGCTTGCCGGCGTCGATGCTCTTCTTCGTCGGTGACCAGTCGGAGATCCCGGCCGGTGTCTGTTTACTGACGAAGCCCGGCAGCATGGCGTGATTGATATGAAACAGCAGAGGCAGCAGATCGAGAAAGTCGCGCGTGCGCCAACGCAGCGCCTCCTGCGTGCGCCGCAATCGCTCGCGGTTGATGGCGAGAAAGCGCTTGCGCACCGCGCGGACGTCCTGCATGGGCGCGTTGGGCTGTTTCTGTGTCTGACTGCTCATGGAATCCGTGCGCCATGACACAGGGTGGGTGAGAGATCGGTCACGGCTGTCTTTCTTTGTCGGCAGGCCGGGCATATTGTTGAGGCGCCGCGCGGGGCGTGTCGGATTGCCGCTAAAGATCGGCCCCCGGCGACCGCTGATAGGGGTATGAAAACGCGAACAATTTCTGCCCAGAAAAGATTCAACTTGAAAGATCAATCAGTTAGCAGGCATCGCGCCAAAAAACCGACAACCCACCCGGGCCCGGGAGAGATCCTCCCCTGGCCCCGGTCGCGTTCGCGCGGCCGCGCACGAGAGAGCCGACCCATGCAGACACCCGATACCTCATCGAGCCTCGAACTCCTGCAAAACGCCCCCTGTGGCGTCGCCGTCTACGACAGCGCCCATCGCCTGCAGTGGGCCAACGACGCCTTCGCCGAGCTGGCCGGCCGGCCGCGCGGCGAACTCGCCGGGCAGGCGGAGAACGACCTGCTCGCCGCCGTGGGCGAGGGGGCGCCCGGCCTGGTGCAGTTTCACGTCGGTGGTCGCAGTGCGCGGCGCAGTGGCGTCGCCCTGGCCGATGGCCGACGGGCGGTGTACTACCTCGATGCCGAGGAAGAGGCGGCGCTGCGTAGCGAATGTCAGGCCCTCACCGAGCAACTGGCGCAGCACAACACCATCGATGCCGTCAGTGGCCTGCTCAATCAGCAGGCCATCGAGCGCGGGCTGGAGCCGCTGGTCTCGCGCTCGCGCCGTTACGGCAACCCCCTCTCCGTGCTCACCCTCTCCCTCACCCGGTTGGCCGGGCTGCGCGCCGCCGAGGGCGATGCGGCGGCCGATGCCCTGGTGGTAGGCGTCAGCCAGCTGTTGCGTGATCAACTGCGCTGGGCCGACCTGGTGGGGCGCCTGGACAGCGGTGACTTCATCCTGGTCCTGCCGGAGACGGACGGCGCCGCGGCCGAGGCCCTGCGCGGCAAGATCGCCGAGCAGTTGCGTGGTTTCAGCCTCCCCGGGCAGGCACCGGGCATCGCCGAGGCTAGCTTCGGCAGCGCCGCCTGGAGCCGTGGCGACGATGCCGCGCAACTGCTGCAACGGGCCAACGAGGCGCGGCAGACGCAGACCGCCTGAGCGACCGGCGCAGCGACGGCGGGGGCCGCCGCAGCGGCGCGGCGAATCGGGCTATACTCGGGGGAAATCGAGTCTTCCACCCCACAATGGCGCCCGTGCCGGTGCCCAGGCACGCATCCATGATCAGTCCCAATATCCCCTCCTTCCTCCGCGCCCGTCCCCTCCTGGCCCTGTTCGCTCTCGTCCTCCTCGCCGGCGTCGGCGCCAGTGTCTCGGCCGGCCCCGGCGAGGCACCGGAACAGAGTGTGTTCCTGGTCGCCACCGAGCGTCTCGAGGGCACCAGCTTCCAGCGCACGGTGATCCTCATGACCCACATGGGAGGTCAGGCAGGGACCACTGGCCTGGCCATCAATCGCACCACTGACGTGCGACTGCGCGAGGCCTTCCCCAATATCCCCGCCCTGCGTGACAGCGACGAGACCCTCTACCTGGGCGGCCCCGTGAGCCCCGGCACCATCTTCATCCTGCAGCGCAGCGCCTCCCCCCTGAAGGGCATGATGAAACTGGTGAAGGACATCTACTTCGCCCCCGGCGAGCAGATGCTGACACGACCGAGCAGCGGCCCGCGCCGGGTCTATGCCGGCTATACCGCCTGGGCGCCCGGCCAGTTGCGGGCGGAGATCGCCCGCGGTGACTGGCGCGTGGTGCGCCGCGATCCGGCCATCGTCTTCGCGCAGAATCCCGCCACCCTGTGGGCGCAGCTCTCGCGACATCGCGAGGGCAACTGGATCTGAGCCGCTGAGACGGCTTCGGACCAGGTCCACCCTCCTCCCGCGCCACATGTCCGACTGGATTCCCCTCTGCAGCGCCGACGCGATCCCCCTCGCCGCCAGCCGCGGTTTCCAGGTGGAGACCGCGCAAGGCCCCCTCGAGCTGCTGCTGGTCAACGACGGCGGCGTCTATCGTGCCTACCGCAACAGCTGCCCCCACACCGGCGTCGGCCTGAACTGGCAGCCGGACCAGTTTCTCGACGTGGAAAACCGTTTCATCCAGTGTGCCGTCCACGGCGCCCTGTTTCGCCTGCGAGACGGCCACTGCCTGCGTGGCCCCTGTCTCGGTCAGTCCCTGCAGCCCCTGCCCTTGGGTGAGCGCGACGGTCGCCTGTGGCTGGCGATGGCGCCGCCGGAGGCGGTGTGAGATGGCCCGCCTATTCACCCGCATCGAGGCGCATCACGTCCGCTTCATCGAGAATCAAAAACTGTTCTTCGTCGCCACGGCGGCCGGGTCGATCCAGCGGAAGCGCCCTTTGCCCGGACTCCGCTGATCCGCCGATGTGCCAGCCACAGGCGGACTCTGCCGAACCATTTCCCCATTCCATCCATGCTCATGAACCCTCGGCCGACTCGCGGGCGATGAAGGCCTCGATGAGCTTCACCGGCACCGCGCCCACCTGGGCGGCGCGCAGTTCGCCGCTGGGCGAGAAGACGAGGAAGGTGGGGGTGCCGATCCAGGGTTTGCCGGTGAGGTCCTGGTACATCTTGGCCACGGTCTCGGGTTCATCGATGAGGTTGGTGAAGCTCAGGCCATGGCGGGCGATGAAGGCCTCGGCATCGGCCTTGTGAGCCAGGCCATCGAGGGAGACGCCGACCATCTGTGCGTCCCCTCGGCGGGCATGGGTTTGGTGGAAGGCCTGGTAGGACGCGGCCTCGGCATTGCAGGCGGGACAGTCCGAGGCCCACAGCATGACCACCGTCCAGCGGCCTTGGTCAGTGTATTCGTCGAGGGTGTGTATGCTGCCGTCGAGGCCGCGCAGCAGGCCGATGCTGTAGTCGGCGAGGGCGATCAGGGGCAGTAGCAGCAGGAGCAGGACGACGCGGCGGCGGGTCATGGCGGGCTTCTCCGTGGTGGCGATACTCCCCTGTCGCGCCACGGCGGGATTTGTGACATGCGGTGGGGCCGGGTGGCCCTGGCCGCTCATTGGCGGGTCGGCTGGGCGGGTAACTGGGCGAAGTAGTCGCGTAGATAGCGGGCGAAGGATTTGTCGTCGGCGGCCTCCAGGTCGGCCTGCAGACGTTGGGAGGTCTCGGCCATGCGTTGGAACTCGGCCGCGCGCGCCGACTCCAGGGGCTGCTGGAGGAAGTACTCACGGTGCTGTTGCGACATGCGCATGGCGAAGTGGAAGAAGCCCTCACCGTTGGCGCGCATCTCGGCCAGCATACGCGCCGAGGGGGTGAGCTCGGGATCGGCCAGCTTGTCGCGCTGGGTGGCCAGGGCGCGTACATAGGCATCGGTGGTGTGCAGGGTGTCGAGCAGTTCGCAGACGCCCTGCATGTTGTCCAGCATCGCCTCGCCCCAGGCGCGCAGGCCGATGGCCTCGCCCCGGCGGCGCAGCTCGAGGCCGGGCTGCCGGCCGCGGTGGGCGGCGATCAGCTCGTTGTTGTCGATGTCAGTGCGCTCATCGTCGGTGATGGGCGGGCTGTCCGCCAGCAGGCAGGTGATCAGCAGGGCCTCGAGGAAGCGCAGTTGTCCCTCGCAGATGCCCAGCGGGTCATAGGCGTTGACGTCGAGGGAGCGCAGTTCGATGTAGCGTACCCCGCGCCGGCGCAGGGCCAGGGAGGGCATCTCGGTGGGGCCGACGAGCTGTTTGGGGCGGACGGTGGAGTAGTACTCGTTTTCGATCTGCAGGATGTTGGCGTTGAGCTGCTCCCAGCGACCGTTGACGAACACCCCGAGGCGCTCATAGCGCGGGCTGGGTGTGCTGATGGCACAGATCAGGCTATCGACGTAGGCGTCGAGGCTGGAGTAGTCGGCCTTGATGCCGATCTCCGCCTCCTGGTTGTTCTGGTAGCCGATGTCCCCCATGCGCAAGGAGGTGGCATGGGGCTGATAGGCGGTGTAGCGATCGAACTCCACCAGCTGCGTGGGCTGGCCGCTGAGAAAGGATTTGCACACCGCCGGCGAGGCGCCGAACAGGTAGGGCACCATCCAGCCGAGGCGTTGCAGGTTGCGGATCATGCCGAAGTAGCGTGCGGAGATGAAGTCCTGCAACGGCTCTCGGTCGCCCTCCAGCTCGCGGAACAGGGGCCAGAAGGCCTCCGGCAGGGAATAGTTGAAATGCACGCCGGCGATGACCTGCATCAGGCGGCCATAGCGGTGGCCGAGTCCGCGGCGGTAGACGGTCTTCATCTGCCCCAGGTTGGAGTCGCCATACTGGGCAATGGGAATGCTGGCCTCGCCGGCCACCACGCAGGGCATGCTGGTGGCCCACAGCAGTTCGTCGTGTTCCAGTGCGCCGTAGACGAAGCGCTGGACGTCGCGCAGGTCGTCGAGCACCGCCTCCACCCCGACCAGGGGCGGGGTGATGAATTCGGCCAGGGCCTCGGAATAGTCGGTGGTGATCTGGGGGTGGGTCAGCGGCGAGCCGAGTCCTGCCGGGTGCGGTGTCTGCGCCAGCTTGCCATCGGGGCTGACGCGCAGGCTCTCCTTCTCGACGCCCATGCGGGCCTCGCGCAGGCACTCCGCCTGACCGCTATCGACCAGACGGGCGAGACGTTGTTCGACGCTGTGATCGAGCATGGTTTTCCTTTGTCCGTCGTCGCGTCCATGGGGGCTCGGCCGCGGAAAAAGACACAGAGTCTACCGCAACTCGGCGCCTACCGGCAGCCAGCGCGGCGCACGTGACGCCGAGTCGGTAGCTGGTGCTAGCCCCAGTGGCGTAATAGTTACCCGCTACATCTCATCCGCATTTCCATGCAGGCGGACGCCCGTTTCCAACAACTGTTTGTCGGTGGGCAAGCCCGCACCGTCCTGTTCGGGTTTTCGCCGCTTGCGTCGTGTTCGTCTGCCGGGACCAGGCCGGTGCGGGCTGGCACGGCCGGGTTCGTTGTCACCCCCGCGTCACAGGATCGACACAATCCTGAAACCCGACTGTCACATCGCCTCCCTATAATCGCAACCCGCTGTAGACCGGTGGACGCCGGTCCGCCTTCTCATTCGACGATTTTTGACAAGCGGTGATGTGATGTCTGTTCTCCATCGATGCCTCCCTGGCGCTTCTGGCCTCGTGCTGTTGCTGTCTTTTTCTGCACTGATTCCGGGTCTGGCGCAGGCCGACGAGGTGGACACCTTGTCACAGCGTCTGGTTGCCCTGCGCGGTGAGGTGGATGAGCTCAATGCGGCGCTGACACTGCAACGCGAAGAGCAACGGCAGCAGATGGCGGCCCTGGTCGCTCAGCGTGGCGAGGTCGAGGCCGCCATCAAACGGATGGCGCGCCAAGAGGCGAAGATGCGCAAGGATCTTGCCGAAAACCGCGAGATGGCGCGCAAGGCCGGCGCCGACGACGGGGAGTTGAAGCCGGTCTTGCTGCAGGCCATGTCAGAGCTGCGCGAGCAGATCGAGGGTGGTCTGCCATTCAAGCGCCAGGCGCGCATGGCGGCCGTGGACGAGACGCGCAAACAGATGGACAGCGGTGTCCTCTCGAGCGCGCGTGCCGCCAATCGCCTGTGGGCATTGTACGAAGACGAGCTGCGCCTGACGCGGGAAAACGGTCTGTATCGCCAGACCATCACCCTGGGTGACGATCCCGTATTGGCCGACGTGGCCAAGCTGGGCATGGTGATGTTGTATTTCCGCACCCCCGACGAGCGCTATGGCATGGCGCAGCAGACGGCCGACGGTTGGCAGTATGCCGAGATCACGGATCGGGCCGACGTTCAACGCCTCGCTCAATTCTTTGCATCGCTGAAAAAGCAGATTCGCACCGGCCTGTTCGAGCTGCCCACCAAGGGTTGAGCGCAGACGGATGTCCAACGTCCCATCACGGCTGGATGACCGGCCGTCTCCGAGGTAATACGTATGTCGAGGAATATCGCCCTTCGCCCTTTTTGCCTGTCGATGGCGGTTCTGTTGCTGTTCACCCTGCCGGTCGGTCTGGCGGGTGCTGCCGAGGGGCTGGCAGAGGCCTATCAAAAAGAATTCGCCTTCCTCGAGACGCAGAAGCGCGAATTGCAGAGGCGCCTGAGCGAGTCACGGGACAGGGCCGCGGCAGACGAGGCCGCACTGCGCACCGCGATCGATGCCAGCGAACAGAGGCTGCTTTCCTTGGAGGCGGGCAACGACCGCTTGAATGAGTTGCTGTTGGAGTCGCAGCGGGCCATCGAACTCAATCAGGACCGCAGCGACACCCTGGCCGCGACCCTCGACCAGGGCGCGCAATCCCTGGCCGACTATGGATTCCCCGTGGCCGATGCATCGACCTTCGACGAGGGAGACGACGCACGGCGTCTCGCCCTGTTGTTCGCGCGTGCCACAGAGGCCACGCGCATCCTGTCCGGGATTCACCGCGAAGAGGGGCGCTTTTTCCTCGCCGATGGCAGGCAGGTCTCGGGTGAGATCGTGCACCTGGGCAATATCGCCAGCTTTGGCCTCAATCCGAACGCCGCCGGGCCGCTCGCGCCGGCCGGTGAAGGGGCCATGAAACTGCGCGAGGAGATGGCACCCGGCACGGTTCAGGACATCGCCCGGGGTGAGTTTCCGTCGCCCTTGCGTCTGTTTCTCTACGAGTCGGCCGACAAGGCCGTGGGCGACAGTCACGCCAAGGACCTGCTGCAGACCATCGACAGCGGTGGCGTCATCGGCTGGGTGATCGTCGCCCTGGGTGCCATCGCTGTCTTCTTCATCGTCCTTCGTGCCCTGTTCCTGCGCGCCGCGGGCCTGTCGACGGAGCGTCTCATCGGCCGGGTCAGTGCCCTGGTTGCGGAAGGGCGCGTGGACGATGCCCTGGCGCAATGCAAGCAGGCCAAGGGGGCAACCTCTCGCGTGCTGGCGGCAACCCTGCGGAACCTGGACCGCGAGCGTGATCACTTGGAAGACATCATCTCCGAGAGCATCCTGCACGAGAGTGGCAGCCTGAACCGCTTCGGCAGTTTCATCATGGTGATCGCGGCGGTCTCTCCCCTGCTCGGTCTGCTCGGCACCGTCACTGGCATGATCGCCACCTTCGATGTCATCACCGAGTTCGGCACCGGCGATCCCAAGCTGCTGTCCGGGGGCATCTCCACGGCCTTGGTGACCACCGAGCTGGGCCTGGTGGTGGCCATTCCCACCTTGATCTTTGGCAATCTGCTCAGCGGCTGGAGCAATCGCATCAAGGACGGCATGGAGAAGGCCGCCCTGCACGTCACCAACGTCGCCTTGAACGTCCGCCCACAGATCACCCTCGCTGCCGCCTGAGGTCTGTGATGAAGGAAATCCTCGAAGGCCTGCGCTACTACTACGAGACAGGCGGCTATGTGATGCCCCCACTGGTGTTGTCGGCGGTGCTGCTCTGGTATGTCATCGGCTACCGCTGG
>JANTGX010000003.1 GCA_024762755.1 Gammaproteobacteria bacterium | reverse complement strand
CTTCCGCCCCGACACCCTCCGCCGACGACCGACAACTGGTGAAGTTTCTCGTCGCCTCATCCCTGTGTTTCTTCATCGGCACGGTACACGGCGTGCTGCAGGTGACCCGACCCATTCGCGCCTGGCTGGATTCCATCGGCAGTCCCTATGGCGGGCCGGGACACCTCATCGACCCCCTCGCTCACGCCCATATCAATGTCATCGGTGGCGTGGTCGTGTTCATCATGGGGGCTTCGTACTATCTGCTGCCGCGCATGCGCGGCATCCCCCTCTATTCCCGCCGCCTGGTCGAACACACCTTCTGGTGGACCACCCTGGGCATCGCCGGCTTCTACTCCACCTTGATGATCTTCGGCATTCTCGAGGGCCGTGCCCTGTTGGACGACGACCTGGCCCGCATGGACCTGATCCACGGCTACTACGGCCGCACCATCGCCATCGTCTCCACCGCCATGGGTGTCGGCTTCTGGGTCTACTTCGCCAACATCTACCTGACCCTCCGCCAGGCCCGTCGCCAGCAGGCATGATCCTCGACTGTGGCTGCCCCGGCGAGTACCCGGACTGGCAGGGCCAGGATGTCGATCTGGCCCTGCAGCCGGCGCACGTGCTGCCCATCGCCAGTTTCCTCTTCATGCCCCTGGCCTACGAGGTCTACCGCCAACGTCAGCAGGAGGAGATCGATGCCCTGGGGCTGGAAGAGCGCTGGCCCGGCTTCGCCCTCACCCGCACCGGTCTGTTGCGCGGTCGGGTGATACGCCTGCTGACGCACGGCGAGTCTCCCTCACGCCACGTGCAGCCACTCCCCGGCCAATTCACCCTGCAGGCGACCCTGCACGAGGGTGGTATCGGCAGCGTGCGCACCAGTGTGCGCGAGCAGCAGATGGGCCTGCTCGATCGGGGACGTCTGCCAAAGGAGATGTACATGGCCTACCTCACCTGCCCACGCTGTGCCGAGGCCCGTGGCGGTGAACGCATACTGCTGCTGCGCCGCTGGCAGCCCAGCCCGCGCCTGGCGAGCCGTACTGGCTGAGACAACCGGCTGAGAGAACCGGCCACGTGAAAGCCGTGCCGGCGAGAGGCGCCATGGCGAGAGCGCCGGTGGGGCCATCTGTTGGATCGCCGGGGGCCTCCCTGGCGGGGTGGGATCAGGGGAGCGCGGCCGACGGCTGCAAGGGAAAGCTCAGCACGGTTTCGCGAGCGCCTTCATCTATCTTCTTCGCGCTCTTGCGCACCAGCACCTGCAGGCTGTCGTGCTGCGGATCCTCCACCCATATCGCGCGCCGGTAGACGCCGGTGAAGCCGTCCTGAATGGCTTGGTGCCAGGATTCTTCCGGGCGTGTGCGCAGGCTGATGACGTAACCGACACCGGGCCGCGCACTGCCGCGGGTGGCGATGACGATGAACTCGGTCATGCCGCGGCGGACCGGGCTGGGTCGGGTCTCGACCACGAAGCGCGTGTCGTCCCAGTGCTGCGGCCCCAGGCGCACGGCATTCTCGTCCCCGCAGGCGCTGAGCAGAAGGGCGGCGCCCAACAGGCAGACGAGGCGCCGCATCAGGGTCTCTCCGCAGCGGCATGGGCCTGCAGATAGTCCACCAAGGTGGCCGATTCCTGCTCGCTGAGGGGTGGGTAACCCTTGCTGCGCATGCGCATCTGCATCCGCTCGACGACGTGGGCCCACTCTGCCGCCGTATGCACGCTGGGCAGGGGGGCGACATGGCAGGTCATGCAGCGCGAGGTCAACAACCGGGCGCCGGCACTATCGGCGGCGGGGTAGTCAGGTCGCGCCGGTTGCGGGGTCTCGCCGCAGGCGGTCAGCAGCAGGCCCAGGGCGAGCAGGCTAGGGCTTCGCGTCATGAGTCTGCTCCGCTGCGGGCTTCACGCCGGCCTTCGCCTCGGGGGCGCGCTCGCCGTCCTCCTCGACGTGTTCCCCATCGACGTGGGTGCTGTAGACATTGACCATGAAATAGACGAACCCACCGAAGACCACGATATAGAGGATGGCTGCGCCGAACCCCCAGTTGACCCATTCGCGCTCATAGCCCGGGCGGTCGCCCCAGAAGGGAAAGCTGAGACCGATGGCCACCAGCATCACCATGACGATGATACCGAGAAACCAGCGCGGCACACCGCGTTGTGACTCCGGCATGCGTTCGACCAGTTCCCAGTCCTCCAGTCCCCGCTTGGCCAAGCGCTCTTCCTCGGAGGCATAGCCGAAGTGGTCCTGCGGGATCTCACCCCAGTGGGCATCCTTCACCGCGTCGACCGGCTCATCGTCTGCGGGCCTGTCGGCCTTGTCCTCTCGGCGTGTGTCGGTGTTCTGGCTCATGACTTGTCTCCTGCCTGTTCGACGAAGTGTTGGATGCGGTAGCTGTCGGCCCAGCCGTCCTCCGCCTGCACGTGGACGAGGAAGCTGTGCAGCCCGGCGGGCATGCCCTCGTCCACGTGCAGGTTCAGATCGGCCTTGCCGGCGGTGTCGAAGTGCACGCTGTCCGTCTGCAATCGATAGCTACCCGCCGGCAGGCCTTCCACCCGCAGATGGAGTTCCGCCGGTGCATACAACTTGTTGGACACGCGAATGCGGTAATCGTTGATGGACGCACCGTGCAAAGTGTCGGCGCGGTAGACCGCTAGGTGATAGTGATCGAAGCTCACCAGGCCCCAGACGAACATGCCCAGGCCGAGCAGGGCAAAGGGCAGGGTCCAGGCGATGCGCGTGGACAAGGAGCCGATGCGTCCCAGCAACCAGCCCTTGCGCGTCTTGTGTTCACCGAGGTCGAAGCGCAGCAGGCCCGGCTCGCCCCGCTTCGCCTGCAGGTCGTTGCAGGCATCGATGCAGTCACCACAGTTGATGCAACTGTCGTACATGTCCGTCTGCCGGGGGTCGAGGCCGAGAAAACAGCTGCTGACGCAGTAGTTACATTTGCTGCAGCGTTCGGCGCGCGACGCGTCGTAGGCCACGTGCAGGGTATCGCGGGTCTTGAAGCCGTGCTGCCAGACCTTGTAGATACACATGAAGCGGCACCAAAAGTGGCGGATAACGGCAAAGTCGACAAAGAAGATGATGACGAAGATGGCGTAGATATAGTGCAGCGAAGGGGCCAGGCGGGCATCGTGGCGCAGGGTGACGAAGGACCACACCACCTCCGGCGGGTAGAAATAGAACAGCGGGATGAGGGAAAAGGCCATGGCCGCGAGCAGGATCAGGAACCCCAATGCGAGCCAGTTGAGGGGCCGGTTCTTGCTCGCCGCCACCTTCAACCGTTCGCCCTCGAGGGTCATGTCGGCACGTTTGCCGAGCAGGCGGTAGGTCCATTGGTTGGCGAGTTCGGCGAAGGTGTTCTGTGGGCAGGCCCAACCGCAAAAGGCCGTCCCGGCAGCGGAGTACATCACCACCAGGCCGCTGGCGAGGAGGATCCACAGGCCAAACACGAGGTAGAAGTCGGACCACCAGATCTGCCGGTCCAAGACGACGAAGGTACCCGCCATGGGATCGATGCGCAGCAGCCCGCTGACGGGGATGAGCACGGCCAGGACCAGGGTCAGGATCTGCACCGCGCGGCGGCGCCAATGATAATGCGGGCTGGCGCCGGCGGGGACAACGGAAATGGGAATTTTGTCGAGGGAGGAACTGCCACTCATGGACACAGCCTATCATTTTGCCCGGCCGATTTCATGGCGCCTCACGCAGGGCGCGGTCCAGCGGACTGATGGCGGCGAGGCGGGCACGGTAGGCCGCCGCCTGCTCTGTTTGACCGGCCTCGCGCGCCAGACGCCACAGCCGGCGCAGGGCCTCGGCGTGGTCGGGCCGAATGCGCAGCACCGCCTCCAGCAGCGCGCGCTCGTCGAGACCGCGGGCCTCCGCCGCCGGCAGGTTGCCGAGGATGCCATCGGCCATGGCGAAGCCGATCCAGCGGTCGCGCGGGTTGGCCTGGTAGGCCAGCGGCAGCAGGCGTTGGCTCTCGGCGGTCTGCTCACGCAGCAGGGCCAGCCAGCTGCGGTAGGCCAGGCCGGTGGCGGCATAGGTGCGTTCGAAGGCGGCAAAGTCCGCCTCGGCCACGCCCAACTCCGTGGCCGCCTGGCGCAGGCTGGGGCGGCGCTGCAGCAGATGGTCGAGGAGACGCGAGAGGTCTAGCCCGCCGTCGTAGCGCGCCCCTGGCAACCGATACTCGATCACCGGTGCCCACTCATCCTGCAATGAGCCACGGCTGGCGGGGATGCTCCCCCAATAACGTCCCAGCCAGGTCCAGGCGCCCTCGCCACCGGTGGCCGCGTCGCGCGCCGCCTCGTCCAGGCGGGCGAGATTGCTGAGCAGGGCGGTGGCGCCGATGGCACCATCCCGCGGCCCCACCATGGCCAGACGAAAGCCGTCGACGAAGAGCACCGCCCGGGGAAAGACGTCCCGAAAGGTGCGTAACACCACGCGAAGATTGGCCACGTCGAATTGGTTCAGCGCCAGCCACTGGACGAACAGCCCCCCCTCCGCCAGGCGGGCACGCGCCCGCTTGAACTGCTGGCGCGAGAGCAATGCGCTGCGACCGACCAGATCGGGATGAAAGAGATCGCCGATGATGACGTCGTAGTGCGCCGCACTGCCGAGGAGGAAGTGGCGGGCATCGTCGCGGGTGAGCGAGAGCCGGGGGACGATGTCGCCGTTGACCGGCGCAAAATAGTCGCGCGCGGCGACGATGGCGCCCTGCGACAGTTCCACCGCGTTACGCTCGAGCCCCGGGAAGGCCAGCGAACCGGCGGCGGAGATGCCCGTCCCGAGGCCGAGAAACAGGACGCTGTGCGGGTCCGGATGCAGCATCAACGGCAAGCGGGCCTGGTTCTTCTGCACCGTCACGGCGGTGGGCTCGGAGGAGGCATCCATACGGCGCAGGTCGGCAAGTTGCTGGCGCTGGCCATCGGCGCGCTCCACCACGTGAGTGATGGCAATGGCGTCTTCGTGGCTGTAGAGGGTCTTTGCATCGCCATAGGTGGCCGGCATGAGCGACGAGACCGCTGGCATGCCGAGCAGAGGAAGACCCGCGAGCGCCATGACGGGCAGGGCCAGCCAGGCGCGACGCGACTCGACCCAGTAGAGGCCAAAGGTGAGTATCAGCAGGCCGCCGAGCACGATACTCGCGCTACTGCCCAGCAAGGGAATGAGCACGAAACCGGCCGCCAGCGTGCCCAGCGCCGCGCCGAGTGAATTGGCGCCATACAGCCAGGCACCGTAGTGATGCCCGCCGCCGAGGCGCCGAGTGAGCAGAGGCAGCCAAGCGCCCAGGATCAAGGTGACGGGCAGGGTCAGGGCGGCGATGGCCGCCCCCTGCCAGAGCAGGGCGTCGAACAGGGAGTCGAAACGGGTCTGCTCCACCCAGGCCGCCAAGTGCGGCAACTGCCAGCGGCTGAGTAAGGCAAAGGCACAGGCGACCAGTGGCAGCAGCAGGAACCACACATCGCGTCGCATGTGGCGGGCCAGCAGGCTACCCAGGCCCACGCCGACGAGGAACATGGCCAGGATCACCGCCATGACGTATTCGGTGCGCAGTAAGACCATGCCAAACAGACGCGTCCAGGCGATCTCGAGAATCAGGGCCGCGGCACCGATGCCGGCGTAGATCAGCAACCAACTCAGGGGGGGGCGCTCCTGCTCGCTCATCGATGGTGGTGCCGAAGCCTGTCCAGCCCGGCTACCAAGCCAGGCGATGAACGCCACCAGCAAGCCCGTCAGCGCCACCGCCTGCAAGGCCGACAACCAACCCAGGCTGGGCAGAAGCCAGAGCGGCAACAGGGCGCCGAAGGCACCACCCAAGGCGTTGATGCCGTAGATGGCACCCAGAGAGACCCTGGATCGGCGCATCGCGGCGAGGATCAGGGGAAACCCGGCGCCCATGGCAAAGGCCGGCAAGGCAAGCACGACGAGCACGGCCACCATCTGCAGGCCCAGCCAAAGGGAGAGTGACGAGCCCTGGGCCACATCGGCCAGACTCGCATCCAGTGCGCGCAGCAGATGCGGTGTGGCCAGGGCGAACAAGGCGACACCGGCCTCCATCAGTGCAAACCAGCGCAGAGGCCAGCGTAGGTTCACGGCCCAGCGGCTGCCGCTCAGACTGCCCAGGCCAAGGCCGAGCATGAAGGCGGCGACGGTAACCACCACACCGAAGATGCTGACACCGAACTGCAATGACAGCATGCGCGTCCACAACACCTCGTAGGCCAGGCTGGTAGCACCGGACATGAGATACAGCAGGAGGAACAGATAGCCGTGATGCTGGTGGGAGGGGGGATGACGCATACTAGTGGTCCATGCGGGAAGTTATGTCACTGCTCGCTTCGTGAGAAGGCGCATTTCTGCGTGGGCAGATTCAAGATAGTGCCCCCATTCCAGCGATTATCCGCCTTGTTCTGCACCTGCTCACTGCATCCCTCAAGTCACAAAACTTTTGCGCATAGACCACACTAGGGCGTATTGGGTGACAAACCTGCGGCAGGAAGCCGCAAACTCAGAATGGATAGAACCAGACCAGACCAACCACCGCATGGGCCGCAGCCAGGGTAAGGCTCAAACCCGCGCAGACCAGGTGGGGCACGAATACCGGCTTATCGTACACGCCCATGGCAACCCCGAACGCGGCGGTGGCAATGAGCAACAAAAGGAGCGGGACACCCATGACGAACATGACGATGCGCTTGGTCTGATCATCAATGTCGTCAGCCGCATTCTTCTGCGCCTCGGCATCGGAAAAAGCCTGCATCACCTCGACTCCCGTGCCGCCACTGCGCTGTTCGGCTACCGCGGGCAAGGCAATCATCGTAGAGAACAGGAGCGTGACGAGACACAGCCGCCGCAAGATGTCAGCGGCCATGCTCATCGTCCTCCAGGTCCTTGCGAAAGGCATTCTTCCAATACAGGATCGCCATGACGAGAAACGGCAACAAAATCAATACCAGTAAGAAAATAAAGATCAGCCAGGGCGTCTCAATGGTGACATGGGCATAACGGTAACTGTCCACCGCATATGCGGGTGACATAGAAACACCGAGCAACGCTATCGCGCAACGCAGCCATGTGACAGGGTCAATTCTCGATATCATTTTTTATCCACTGCCGGTTTTGGCTTATCGCTTGATTCCGCGGTCGGCATTGCGGCATCGCGTTCCGCTGTGGCGCATCGAAAACCGAAGAAATCGGATGCGTAGTGCGGTAACGAATAATTCCGATGATAAGTCGCCGTGGAAAAGGGGTCGCTCTTCCAAGAACCACCACGACGCACTTTGTAGGTCCCAACGACCTCGACCAAGTCCGCCAGTTGGCGAGACCTATCGGCCGCTGATTCGGACTCCTTGGCCATCTTCGGCTTGAAGAGGTCAGAAGAGGCGTTGCTGCCCTCATATGGAGCAAAGTCAGAGGACGTCCATTCACTCACGTTTCCTGCCATGTCGAAGACCCCATAGGGACTGACGCCTTCAGGATAGCGATCGACTCGCGTGGTCGATCCCACATTGTAATAGGTATTTAGCCGTGCAGGATCCATCTGATCTCCCCAGGGCCAGCGACGGCCATCGGTGCCCCGCGCTGCCTTTTCCCATTCCGTCTCACTGGGCAAACGTTTCGACTCCCAGCGACAATAGGCTTGCGCGTCATACCAGGAGACCATGGTCACGGGATGGAGCAGTTTTCCTTCAGGGATCTTTCCATCTTTCCAGTCTAACGGAGGACGATGCTGAGAACTGATAATGAAACGGGCGTATTCCGCGTTGGTGACCGGATATCTGTCGATCCAGAAATCCGTTGTCTCGGCCAGATGTTGGGGCCTGTCCTGGGCGTCGGCACGGGGAGAGTCAGTTCCCATGAGGAAAGGACCGGCGGGTATATGCACCGTTTCGGCAAGCATAGTCCACTCCCCTTCGCTCAATAGCGCCTGCAGCTCGTTCCATGCATAGGTCGTTTGTGCACGCACTCGTTCTTCGTGCGCTCTATGCAGAACGATATCTTCTCCCGCCGCACGCAACTTGGACTCCATTTCAGAAAGGTCATAACTTGCTCGATCACGCATGTCGTCCATGCGATTGGCACCAAGTTGTACTACATGCAGGGCACCGGCGATCATCGCTAGAGATATGCAGGTAATGACGGTGGCAGCCAGAAACCGCTGCCGCATACGCCTTTCCTGCGCCGTCAGGGTCTTCTGCCTACCGGCCCGTTGCGAATGCTTGGGCAAAAATTAAACCTCTTTACTCTTGCTCGACTCAGCGTCGCCGCCGTGTTCGAAAACATTGCTTTCAACAACATTCGATGGCAGCTCTATGGCGCCACCGGCTTCGGGATCACTACGGCCATAGATGCGCTTGATCGCAATCTCGCCAATGATGCCTCCGATCATGGAGACCTCCATGGCGACGATGACAAAAAAACCCCACCAGCCCATGGGCATGAGCGCCGTACCATCCGGAATTCCAATGAGGTCACGCGTCTCATAATAAGCAGCAAAGCGCACAATCAAAGGCGGTAGCAAGGCAATCCACTTTCCTCCGAGCCCATAGATGAAAGAGACGGAAATTCCTACCAGCAAAGGGAGAACGAACAACTGAAGAAACCAGATGAAATTAAAGGTCTGGAGGCCATAGAATACCTCGATGCGCTGACCCAATATCCAGTCCCCTAGATAATTGACCGCACAACCAACAAGGATGGCCAGCAGAAACGGAAAAGGTCGAATGCTTGGCCTCACTGTGCCGCATCCTTTCCGGTTAGCTTTTCGTACTCGTTATCCTGTACCTCTTTTAGGTACCAGTCCTCGACCTTCAGGCTGGAGAAATACTTGGCCAGAAGACGCCGATCCTCCTCGGGAATATTGGCGAATGAGGGCATCCTGAAACGTGGCTTTAGTCGGGAAGGAATTATCGACTGTGGATCTTTTGCGGAGAGATAGTCGTAGATCCATTCTTCTGTGCGCAAAGAACCAATGCCATCGAGTGAGGGGGCAGGTACGGCCTGCATAATATTCCGAGTCCCCCAAATGACATGGCAGTCGCGACAGTTATATTCTCGATATAAGGTGGATGCTCGACGCTGCAGCTCCGTGGGAGCCGTACTATAGAAAGGAATACCGGGATCTTTCTCCTTTTCCCCAGCCATCTTCATGGCCTGATAAGCCATCATGACCACTGAAAAGATACCGATACCTATCAAGATACCTTTTTCACCCTTACGCATGTTTCAGCACTGCCACTTGATCAGGAATGACCTGCCGCCTCCCGTTTGAGATATTCCTCGCGGAGTTTCTCTTGCTCCTTATTCACTTCCATGGCTTTTTTGAATTCATCCGGAGTCATCTTCTCCCGATCGTTTTCATCAAAGACAACGTATTTGATGTCCTCATCGAACTGGTCGTTATGAGCCGCCCAACGTACGGCAAATATGGCCGCTATAACGATTCCTGCACCTGCGACCAGCCACAGATATATAGTCCAGCCGTCTTCCAAAGAATTTAGGTATTCAGACATAACAACCTCCTAGAACAGATAACCATGCAACATTTGTGCTGCACCAAAAGCTATCGCGACAAGAATGCCAAACAGAATCCATGCAAACAGCAGTTTCTCACCCCGTTTCAACCCTCCCTCCTTCGACTTCTTGCCCCTACCTTTCAACATAAACATGAAAACAAAGGTGGTAAAAATAATGATCGCAATGATGAGGAAGAAGAATATCGCCACACTGAATTCTTGAGATTTCATACCCTCGATACTGGTATCAAACCCAAAAGGTGACGATTCAGCGGCCATGGCCACAGCCGGGATATAGGTACTCTGCATCAGGATAAAGACAGCTCCAAAGCTTATTGGTTCGTCAGGATTGATCAGTAGGCATTCGAAAAGATAATTCTGTCAGCTCAACAAAAAAGAGCCACACCCGAAACGGTGCGGCTCTTTTGCATCTATACGGCGTTATCAACCGTAGGTGTCGAGCTTCGGCTTGTCCTTGTCGTATTTATCCACGAAGAAACTGTAGATAAAGGGAAAGATAAGAGCTATCAACACCAAGCCCAGGGCAACCAAGGGACCGTTATCCAAGTCAATCATATTAATCTCCTATTTACCAAATAGCGACAATCAATGATCACCATGAGTTGGCTGCCAATCATACTCAGGCAAGCGCTTGACAGCGATCATAACACCCAGACAGAAGAAAATGATGAAGAATATATCGATCGTATATCCTTTATCCCACCAGGGCTGTATGCGTTCAACTGTGCCATCGGGGCGTTTATTGCCCTCGAAGTTGGCCAGCACCACTTTGTTACCAACTATATTGTATTCGCGTAGATCGACGCCTTTATTTTTAAGCTCAATGACTTGATCACGAATCAGACGAAGATCGTCCATCTCAACCGGATGACGCTCTAGCTTGGGCAGCCATTCATTTCCGGACGCCTTTACCTGAGCGACAATGAACGCCATGGCCTCGTCATCGCTCTTACCCTGGATCTCCGGGGCATCCATGAGCTCAATGTAAGGTTCGAACATCGCCGCGTTGGGACGTTGGCCCCAGAGCGGAAAAGTGATCAGGAACGCGGTGACAATCGTCAGAACCAGCAAACCAATGATCGGCTGAGGCAGACGATTATTGTCTTCCGTTATTGCGCCGAGCGCCTCTTCATTCCAGAGCTTTTTGGCGCGCGCGTTCTGATCATCGGTGGTCAGCGTACCAAGCGGATTATCAAATCTCCAACCCATTTTCTTTCTCCCCTTATTTCAGGTTGATAATGAAGTCGATCAAAGCGCGAGCTTCACTATCTGCGGCAGGCAA
Source organism: Gammaproteobacteria bacterium (assembly GCA_024762755.1). Classification (GTDB taxonomy): domain Bacteria; phylum Pseudomonadota; class Gammaproteobacteria; order SZUA-152; family SZUA-152; genus JANTGX01. Next base: position 19,190 of record JANTGX010000003.1, on the reverse strand, counting down.
AGGTACCTCAGGCGGATACACGGTTTTGCCAGACTCATAGTCATTATAGGCCGTACGCCATGCGTCATAGTCTATGGGCTTGCCGTTGGCATCCTTATCACCCCACAGATAGTCATAACGGGGCATGATGGAATGCGGTTGCACCAAGCGAGGATTGAAGAAATGGAGATTCATCCACTCGCGAGACGAATTGCGTGATCCCACGTGCGTCAGATCGGGCGCCTTTCGGTCGGAACCAAATGCGGTTGGTGATTCACCATTGAAGTCCCCCAACATGGGAGGGGCACCGAAGTATTGCCAGTCCTGGGTCTGCTCGGGAAGCAAGGTGTGACACCACCAGCAACCCTCGCGCACGAACATGATCTTTCCTTTGCCTATATAGGAACGCGCGCTGTCCGATGACACTGCAATCGTGTCGGCAGGTGCCCACCCCTTCGTGGCAGTCACATTTTCGATATAAGGAACACTGACCCCGTTCTGTGTCGTCTCACGAACAACAAAGACCGCGCCATGGCTCTCATCAGCCTCTGTGACATGCCCCTTTGTCTCGCTGAGGGCCTCAGAAGCCTTACCCAAGATTCGGGGATGACGAATACCATTCGGAAAAGGCACATTCGCCTCATACACGTAGGCACGGGTCGGTTCGATAGGTGCTCCAGTTTTCGGATCCTTGTCGATATCCACAGTCACGGGCTTGGCCCATCCCTGCAGAAAGGGGTCTTCATAGCTGAAGCCACCCACACGCCCAAACCCGAGCTGTCGTTCCATTGCTGATGCGGTAGCAGCCACGCTACCCATGTCGAGTGACGGCATGTACAGCGTTATAAACATCGAGGTGCCTAGCGCCAGACCAAACATGCGCGCACCAACTTTATACTCTCTAAAGGCCACGGTTAATTCCTCCCCTAACTAGGCTCTATATGATTTTATTTTAACGTTCGTAGGCCAGTTCATGCGGCAAGCGACCCGCCGGAATCACCGTACCAGCTCGAGCAGTCTTCCACATATTGAACAACCACACGCAGTTGCCAAGGAAAACCATGGTGCCACCGACCCAACGGGCGATCATATATGGGTGTTCGGCGATAACCACATCGATATAGGGAACCTCGTAGATTTTGCCCGCCCCCTGGATCAGACCAGCAATGGTCATGGAAATCCAATAGGTACTAAAGCCGATCAGGAGCATCCAGAAATGGAAGTTCGCCAGACCAAGGGAGTAGAGCTTACGGCGCAGAAGGGTCTGCAGGCCGTAGTAAACCGCCGCTGCCTCAAGGAAGGTCGAGAAACCGAGCAACGCCAGATGGGCATGCGCCACGATCCAACCCGTGCCATGGATATACCAGTTGATGGCGCGTGTCTGCTGAAAACCACCCTGCAAGTTCAGCGGAATGGCCATCATGACGCCAGTGATGGTGAACTTGATCTCGATGTTTTCAACGAACATACGCCACTTGCCCGTCATGGTGAGGAGCAGATTGGAGACGAAGGCAATGGCTGGCACCAAAATCAACACACCCTCGACAGATGCAAACGACTTCAACCACTCAGGCAGGGGAGCAGACATCAAGTGATGAGCCGCAGGGGTCGAGTAGAAGACCACCACCGACCAAAAGTGAAGATGCCCGATGCGATGCGAATACAAGGGATTGCCAGTGACCTTGGGCACGATGTAGTACGAGATGGCAGCTGCAACCGGCGTAATCCAAAGACCCAGCACATTATGGGCAAACCACCAAGTCATGTACGCCTCGGTGAGGCCCGTCAGCTGAAAGAACTCAGGCGCGTTACCCACCAGGAAGACGATGATCACCATGAAGGTGGCCGCGCCAAAAAACCAGTTCGTCGTATAGATACCTTGAGTACGACGTGTCTTGATGGTCATCCAGACATTGATGCCGAGAGGCAAGAGCAGACCAAATACGACGACCAGATCGATAAACCAAGGCAGGTCAGAATATTCACGACCCGAGGTGATTCCGAGCCAGAGGAGGAACAAGCCCAGCGACAACCCAACGTTCCAGAGCAGGCAATTCCAGACGCCCAGCTTCTCCGACCACAACTTGGTATTACCCAAGGCAGGTGTGATGTACATCATGGCCATAGCAAATGCCATGGAGATCCAACCCAGGATCACCGCCAGCACATGCACCTGGCGCATATGGCCGAAGGACAAAATCTCACTACCGGTCACGAAATCCGGAAACGCGAGTTTTGCTGCATTAAAGGAACCGATACCGGTCCCGATCACAAACCAGACGATAGACGAAAAGCCGAAGTAGACCGCCGCGGAGCCCGCAGGGATATCTTCAGCTTTCGCAAATAGATACTTGAACATCACAACCCTCCCAAATAAATTCTAAATTTGTGCCGGAAGCTTTCTCAGCGCTTGTCTTTCGGCATCAAGAGATACCAAGCAAACCACATACTGGCAAAGGCCAGCAGAATCCCCATCAGTCCCGCAAAAGTTGCCATTTTCTCCTCCAGATGTACCTATAACAATGCATTGATCAAGGCGAAACGAGATTAAGCCTTCGCCTCCAGCTCCAGATGGCGGTTTACCGCAACCTGCAAGATGATCACAAAAGCGATGCCGAAGACGATCATCGTCCAATTAGGAAACCCGATGAAAGTCGCTGGCGAATACTGTTGAATTCCCCAACCACCCCAATCATCAAACTTACCTCGCCCCAGAAACAGCATCAGCGTCGCACCGAATACGCTGCCATTACCCATCCCCGTCAACATACCCGCAATCAGCGACAACATGATCGGTGCCTTCAATGGTCTGCTCATCCCACTAACCTCCTAATATTTAAATGAAATTCATTATTATTATTCACTCCTGGCGAGACAACTCAGCCAACCCACATCTTGAACCGATCGCACAGCCCCGGCCCGGATGCCCACACGCACCATTAGACTGGAATCACCCAGCTAATTTGACGGAATCGTGTCATATCTAATTTATAGGGTCAAGATGAAATCTATGCCATTGATTGCGACTGAAATTCTAGAGTCAAATATAGAATCGACCCCCCGCAATGTGGTTATAATCTGCAAAAGAATGGACTCCGCCCCCTCAAGCAATCAAGTCAAACAGCCACTATCATGAAAGAAGTCGTATTACTCCTGATAACCGCAATAAGTTCTGTCTTTATTCTAGGTTACTCAATCCACATGCTGATAGGCGGTTTGGTCGACGAAACTACAGAGACTTGGGTAATCGCGGTCGCCTGCCTCTTGGGAATCGGCGTCATAGGTTTCATGGGCCTAGACATCATCAAGCAAAGACGACAGCGCTGAAGCGAGCGCCCTAAGCAAACATCTTCAGAGCCTCTGCGGCAGCCTTGAAACGCTCACTACTCTCAAACTGCCCTTTGTGGAAGATAAACTGCTGCTTTTTTCCCAGCATATCCAACCCTGTCAGGGCAAAAGACTTCATCGCATAATCAGAAAAATATCTCAGGCCCTTTACCAATTCAATGATATCTCCGTTCCTGAGCTTCAGGATCACGCGCTGTTTCGAGACCGTCAACTCAAGCGGCGCCGATGGTAGCAACATGAGACGCTGCAGGATGCGATGCCCCCCTTGGTAGAAAAAGAAACAGGCCAGAAAGAAAAGGAGATATGCCAGCCCCTCGTTATTCTCATACCAAAACATCGCTGACAGACCAGCCAGGCCACCAACCGTCGGAATATACATTAGCGCATCCCAGACAACCCCTCGCTTGTCCGGATAGAGCTTAAACACCTCTTCTCGCGCCACTCAACCAGCCCCGCCTTCGCGCAGCAAGCTTCCGACCACAAGATCCAACTCGTTATAGAGCATTCGCCCAGCCCGCTTAAAGCGCACCACTCGCCCCCCATCGATAACATACGTCCAGGGATCGCCAATCACGCCAAAGGTTCTAAAGGCCTCCGGATTTTGGTATTGATCCATGTGCAGGAAAATTACCTCACCTTCGTATTTCTCCAAGACCGCCTTCACCATCTGCAGTTGCTTATCGCACACCGTGCAATGTCCCGGCGTAGCGAATTCAAGGACGATAGGCTTACCCCGCTGCAGCGCCTCATCCAGCGACATCTGATACATCCGCGCGTCGGGATAACGATAGCTCGTGATCCGGCTGAAATCGCCATCCACGTCTGCCAGAGTCTTGGTGCGCAGACTCGGGGCCTCCATACCAACCTTCAAGCTGCTATCGTCGACTTGACATGCGACGAGTAGCGGCAGAGCAAGACACAACAGTGTGAGCGCGCGAATACGCATAAAGACTACCCTCGTTGCCAACCCGCACAGGTACGGAACAGGTTGAACGCCCAGACAAAATTGGCCAACAATACGATGGTTCCGAATATGCCCATCGTGGCCAAGAAGGGTTTGACGATCACTTCAACCTCATCTGGTGGCAAATGAACACTGGCACTACCACCTGCGACACCAGCGATGGTGAAGAAGACGACCATGCCGATCAAACCAAAGTTGTGCATCCAGAAGTGGACTTTGACCAACCTCATACTATAGATGGGTCGTTTTACTAGACGAGGAATGATGTAGTAGACCGCACCAAAAATCGCCATTTCCACCCACCCCAACAGATTCACATGCGTGTGAGCACGCACGATGAGATCGCCATGGAGGCGGTGATCGACAAAATGACGGAATTCTGAGATACCACCCATCAAGGCACCCCAGGAGAAGCCTATGATGCTATAGATGATGCAGGCGTATATAAACCACAGCGTATAGCGGGTGTATTCAACATCCTGAGTCCACGGCTCATTGTTTGATGCGCTCACAAACTACTCCTCTTTACCCTCTGCCTTGGCAGACTTATCACGAACATCGTCGTATTTATTATCCCAGGACTTTGGCGCCCATACCTTAACCATCTCATCGATGAATTCTGAGCGCCCCTCGGGGGGAACGGGTGCAGACGAAGACCCTTGCTCGGCCTTTAACTGCGAAATGAAGACGGCGATTGCATGTCGCTCCTCCTCTGGCAGTTCCGACACGTAAGCCGCTTCTTTCGGTGGCGCACCATGATCGATGGTCGGTGCTCCATAGACCGACTCAGGATCCGATAAAAATGCCTCCAACCATTGCAGGCTGCGATAGGAGCCGACACCATCGAGAGACAAGCCCATATTGGTACCATTTCGCAGGGCACGATGGCAGGAGGTACAACGTTCTTTTCGGAAAAGCACCGAACCCAACTTCCCCTCCTCGGAGAAATTGTAATGCGTCTTATTGGCAAAAATAGGCTCTGGCGAGCGCATACGATAGGCCTCAAGAGCCGCATATGAAATGACCGCCAGGACAACAAACACCAAGACGATACCGAGGAGCACCTTTTCGCCACTTTTCAGCGGCTGCTTTTTCTTTGTCATAAAATACCGAATGCATCGAGCGGCGGATGACACGCCGATTTTTCTGAGCTACTACAAGAGGGTCACGCATACTACCCACAAACTCTACTACACAGCAAGCTCAGGCCACGGATCATCCAATCAAATGCCCAACCACAAAAAAAGAGGGGGCGACCTGAGATCGCCCCCTCTTTTTTGTGGGTACTAAATTGAATCAGTGATGAATCTTATTCTCCGGCCAACCACTGTTACCAATCGTGGTCCGGGGCGCAGAAGTCAGGAAAGTTGCCGCATTGTAGATATCTTCGTCGGTCATCTGCTTGGCAACGACCCGCATCTGTCCAGCCGCATCATTGGCCCGCGTGCCATCACGGAACTGCTTGAGCTGATTCACCAGATAGACATACTTCTGCCCGCCAATCATGGGGTACATGGGCGGTGCTCCGCGGCCATTGAAGGAATGACACGAATGGCAGGCCGGAATACCGCGCTCCAGCGCGCCGTACATCACGATACCCTTGCCCAGATAGCGCACGCCCACCGGATTACCCAACTCTTTCACCTGATTCATATCAGAGGGATTAATGGAGTCGTAATCCAGACTCTCGACGTACGCCGAAACATCCTTCTGATCCTGCTCACTGAGACCCTTGGCGTTGGTATTCATGACGTACATGACCGTATCCATGCGCTTGTCCTGCGCAAAATCGGCCAATTGCTTGGCAATGTAAGTAAAGCTCTGGCCGGCAAGACGCGGTGTGCCCATTGCGTCATCACCCATGCCTTCCTGGCCGTGACAACTGTTGCATGCCGGCACATCACCCTTGCCGTTCATGTAGATCGCCTTGCCCTTCTCGATGTCACCCGCACCCGCTGTCGCGAAAACCGGTGTAGCGACAACCATCGCAGCCAACACCGTCATCTTAGAAATTAAACCTTGCATCGAACGCACCCTCCCAAGCCAATTAATTGTAAATTCTAGAGTCCTGCCCCACCACCCTCTCTTCGCAAGAGGAGCTCTTACACAGGACCTTCCTCCCGCTATCCTTCCGCTCGCAGCCCGCCCATGCGAGCCATCCGCCACAGGCATAGAGAACCCAAAACCCGTGCTGCTGGCATACTAAAACAAGAGGAAATACAAAAGGTTGTTGTTATGAACGCTTCATCATCATAGAAGCGAGTACGACGCTCACGATCGTTGCAATCAGATACGTCAGAGCAATTTCACCATCAGTCATGATCCTACCTCCTCAGTTCACTACCTTTATTTTTGTGCTGTTTTATACCACGCACATGCCAACATGGACAAGCAAACGTCGGGGAGTATATCCCAGTCTTCCGCGATGTGACCAGCGCTATTCACAGACCCGCTGCAGGGGAGAAACGCCTCTCTGCTCCGCCACAGCATCGATGGCGACCGTTATCCCATTTGACCCCCGTCTAACTGGGGAAGATACTGTCTCGCGACCTCTACCCTATCTTCGTATCGTCGGCCTCACGCCTCGCGCGCGACGGCGACATCATTAACGGAAAGCACTACGAACCATGTTCCAAAGAGGCTATCGCGCCCTGGTGTTGTGGATTTCATGGACCGCCGCGGCGTTGATCATCTACGTCAGTATCTACCACGACACCGATGTTCTGACCTTCGTACAGAACGATTCCAGTCGCATTACGTGGGCCATCCTAGGGCTCTTTGCGGTCGGTGTGATCACCAGTCTCGCACTCACCCTGATGTTGACGCGGGAATCCGTGACCATCGACAAACTCGAAAAAGCGGCTATCGAGAAGGGTTGGCCGGGTATAGAACAGAGCCCCAAGACGGGCACAGTGGCGCGATTCTTCCAGGCCATACGCTCCATCATGCAGCGAAACGGCGAGGTGAACGTCGAAGCCCTGGTCGATGTCGAATTCGCCATGTATCAACGTGCTGCCCACGCCCTCGAGATCATTGGCAACCTGCTCATCACTCTTGGCCTCGTCGGCACTGTGGTCGGCCTCACGCTCACGCTGAGCGGCCTCACCGGCTCCCTTGAGGCCCTGGGCGAGAACCAGAACCAGATGATGAGCGGTCTGCGCAGCGCCATGGGCGGTATGGGCACGGCCTTCTACACCACCCTGCTCGGCTCGGTTCTCGGCGGCGTCCTCCTGCGCATCTATGGCCACATCGACGAGCATGGCGTCGAAAGTCTGGAAAATGCCCTCACCCGCATCTGCCTGGTCTACTGCTCCGCCGACCTCAAGCCTTCTTCAGAGCGTGACCTGCGCCTGCTCAACACGGAGATCGATGGCCTGACGCGCAACCTGGAGCGCTTGCAGAGCACGATCAACGATACTCACAATAGTCTGAGCGCCCTGATCGCGGATATGGGTACGCCTGGCCAGGGAGAGGACAACGACAGCCTGCGCGAAAACATCCGCCTGCGTCAGGAGCACCTCAAGACCCTGCACTACGAGCTCCGCCTGGAACGTGCCAAGCAGGGTTGGATGCGTTACTTCCTCGAGGGACTGAAGCGCTGACATGGCCAGAAAACGTCGCTCCGCGCCGCCCAATATCCACGAGAGCTTCTCCGACATCGCACTCTTGATGCTGGCCACGTTCGTCTTTCTCCTCGTGACCATCCTCATCACCTCGCGCCTCTCCGAGACCTACGAGGCCCCAAAACTCAAGCAGGCAGTCAAGGCATTGGAGGAACAACTGGCCAAGAGCGAGGCCGACCGGGAACGCCTCAGCCATGACCTCGACGCCATGGCCGGCATGTCCGTCGAGAGCCAGATGGAGCAGGCCTTGGCCGCTGTAGGTCTCAGCAAGGGCAAAGAACACAAGGACTTCGACGTCTTCGTCCAAGGCCTGAGTGACCTGCCCGGCACGAGCCTGCATCTGCTCGTCGACGCCACCGGCTCCATGCATGGCGCCAGCGACTTCCTCATACCGGTATTGCGCGTCATCGTGATTCGCTCGGGAAAACGACTCGACGCCCTGACCTGGTTCTCCGATCACAAGGCAGAGACCTACCAGGGCAGCATGGGCGAGATCTTCGACCAGCTCCTGCAGGGCGCGCCCTTCGTCGGCGCCGATGAGACCATCGGTCATGCGTTCAAATACGCCGCCGAGCATGCCCCCAAACCCAGCGCCTACCTGCTCATCGGCGATGAACCGCCGTCGGACCACATCGTCTACTTCAACATTCCCAGCCCCGTCTTCACCCTGCCCTTGGGGCGCGACAATCCCGACACCACTTGGCACTACAAGACCCTGGCGGAGAAGACCGGCGGCAAGATGCTGCACCTGACCTTCGAGTAGGGTCGGTCGAGATCTGCCGGTGCACACGCGAATACGCTAGAATGGCGGTTTTGCCGGCCTCGGCCGTATCGAGAGAGACTCATCATGCTGGACAAGATCCCCGCGCGCCTCTGGGCACTGCTCGCCCTGCTGGTCTGGGGGGGCGCCATCCTCTACTTCGGCTTGGTACGCCTCACCCCCTATGGACTCGACGAAGGTGCCGCGCTGGCCCTGCTGCTCGATTGGTCCGTCTCCGACATGATCGCCAACCCGGTGATCACCTTCGGCGGCCCCGACTTCCGCGCCCTGCTCTTCGCCCCCCTGGGCATGTACTGGCCGGGCAGCATGCTGGCGGCCAAGGTCTTCAGTCTACTCACCACCTTCGCCGCCTTGATGCTGCTCTACCGCTGGACCCGTGAACGGAATGAGCCCCACAACGACGAAACGGACCTCATCGCCACGGGGCTGATGCTCATCGCCCCGGTGACCATCGCCCAGGCAGACGCCATCGGCACCGCGCCCTTTCTGTTGTTGCTGTTCGGCCTCGGTTGGTTGCTGGATGCCCGATACCGGGCCTCACCCCATAGCATCAGCAGCCTCTATTTCCTGCAGCTGATCCTCGTCGCCATCACCATCACCCTGCATCCCATGGGCCTTGCCTATCCGCTGGCCCTGGCCTGGCGCTGGTACCGTCAGCCCAAATCGGCATTGCAGCAGAAGAGGGTGTGGATCGGTCTCGGCATCACCACGGCCATCATCATCGCCATGCGCGTCGGCTGGGTGGCCCTGGACTGGTTCAGCAATCCTTTTGCCTCCCTCACCCAGGCCGTTACCACCTTCATCGCGCTGGACGCGCACGACCAACCGAGCAGCATTCCCGGCCTGCTGATCGCCGCCCTCCTGCTCATCGTGCTGGCGAAAGACGCCCGCCACCTGCTCGACGACCTGCTCGGCACCACCCTGCTGCTGGCCCTGGGCATCGGGCTATTGGCCGCCGACACCAGCTGGGCCATGATCGCCATCACCGTCCTGCTCTATCGCGGCACACCCTACCTGATTCGCCTCAATCAGCACCTCGGCAGCCGTGGCGGGCTCAGCGGATTTGCCGGCCAACGCGGCCTCGTCATGCTCGTGGTGTTCATCGCCGCCACCCTGTTCATGCAGGTCGACCGCGCCTACGCCAGCCTCATCGCCAGCGGCCGGCTCAGCCCCAGCGACGAACTGATCCAGACCCTGTGTCTCGAGGCGGCGGACCCCGACGCACCCTTTCTCGCCGCCAGCGAGTGGCCGGCCCGCACCATGATCGCCTGCCGGCGCGATGTGCTGCCCCTGCCGCCGGTGGCAGAGAACGGTGCCGCCCAACTGGCCATGATGCGGGGCGTCACCCACATCATCTTCAACCCCAACGAACCACGCCATTCCGCGCTGGCGCGCAACTTCGCCGAAGTCACCGGGCAGACCAAGACGCTGGCCATCCTCCCCGGCGGCGTCCTGGTGGCCATCATCCCCAGCCCGGGTGAAACCGAGAAGACCCAACCGGCGCCCCCGGTGGTCGGCGAGGAGCCTACGTTGGCACCCGCCCAAACAGTGCACTAGGTGCCCAATCCGACAGGCCCCAGCCTTGACGGGCGCCTGGCCTGCCGGCCAATAACCTAGTACAATAGTCGACAATTCAGCGCCATAGCGAGAGACACATGAAACAGACAGACGACGCCCACATCGACGTGGAGGTCATCACCGACTACATCGAGGAGCACTCGAAGCCCGAAGACGACCGCTATGTCTTCTCCTACACCGTGACCCTGCACAACACCGGCAAGCAACCGGCCCGCCTGCTCACCCGCCACTGGATCATCAACGATGCCAATGGCAATACCCAAGAGGTGCACGGTGAAGGCGTGGTCGGTGAACAACCCTACCTGCGCCCCGGTGAAAGCTTCCGCTACACCAGCGGTACTGTGCTCGAGACCCCGGTCGGTTGCATGGAAGGCAGCTATCAGATGGTCACCGACGACGGTGCCCCCTTCGACGCCGACATCCCCCCCTTCACGCTCTCTCCGCCCAACCTGCTGCATTGAGGTAGGCGCCGCAGAGGCGCGCCCGACCTCACCCCTGCCACAGACCGCGGATGGCCGCGATGCCCTGCGCGCCGTGCGCCCAGGCATCGGCCAGATCCGCCTCATCCAGCCCGCCGAGGGCATACACCGGTAGCGTGGCCTCATCACTGAGGGCGCGAAAGCGTGCCCAGCCCAGGGGCACCGCCTGCGGGTGACTGGCCGTCTCGGCCACCGGCGAGAGCACGGCAAAATCGACTCCCTTGGCCGCCGCCTCAGCCAATTGTGTCGCGTCGTGGCAAGAGGCCCCCACCAGCCCCAGCGGTGGACGCTCGCCCAGGTCCCGCAGACGGCGACCATCCAGATGCACCCCGTCGGCGCCACTGGCCAGGGCCAGGGAAGGCTCGCCGTTGACCAGCAGCCGAGCGCCATGCGCGTGACACAGGGCGACCGCCTCGCGCGCCAGGGGCAAGTACTCACTCTCACCCAGCCGCTTGCTGCGCAACTGCACCAGCCGCACACCACGGCGCAACGCCGCCTCCAGGCGGGGCAGGAAGTCGCTGCCCGGCAGCGGTTCGGGGGTGATCAGGTAGCGCGCGGGCAGATCCACGGCGCGCAGAATGGGCTTGTTCGCCGCGGGGAAGGAAAACCGGCTCAGCTCGGCCGGCTCGACCCAACGCAAGGGCTGGCCCTCGCGCCCATGGGCCTCGCCGCGGAAGGCATCCACCCGCAATACGTCCAGTCGTACCGCCCTCTCGGGATAGTCGTGACGCAGACGGATCAGGAGCCTGGCCTGCGTGATGTGAATGCCCACTTCCTCGGCCAGCTCACGCTGCAAGGCCTCCCGCACGGACTCCCCCGGTGCCAACTTGCCGCCGGGGAACTCCCACAATCCACCCTGGTGTGCCGTCGCCGCACGGCGCGTGATGAGCAGCCGACCGGTGTCGTCGAACACCACCGCCACGGCGACCGGCAATGGCGCCGCGCTCAGGTGCGGTACTCCGCGTTGATGCGCACGTAGTCGTAGGAGAGATCACAGGTCCAGACGTGGTCGCTGACCTCGCCGCGGCCCAGCACGACGCGCACGGTGATGGCATTGCGCGACATCACCGCCTGTCCGGCGGACTCCGTGTAGTCTTCCGCCCGACCGCCGCGACGCACGATACACACCTCGTCCAGCCACAGCTCCACGGCGTCGATGTCCAACTCCTCCAGGCCGGCGCGGCCGACCACGGCGAGGATGCGCCCCCAATTGGGATCACTGGCGAAAAAGGCCGTCTTCACCAGCGGCGAATGGGCAATGGCATAGGCGACCTGCAGACATTCCGCGCGATCGCGCCCGCCCTCCACCCGCACATCGATGAGCTTGGTGGCACCCTCGCCGTCGCGCACGATGGCGCGGGCGAGAGACTCACAGACCTCGCCCACCGCCGCGCACAGGGCCTCGAACGTCGGGCCCTCGGCACGCTCGACGGACAGCTCACCCTGGCCGGTGGCCATGAGCACACAGGCGTCGTTGGTGGAGGTGTCACCGTCCACCGTGATGCGGTTGAAGGAACCTTCGACGGCGCGCTCGAGACAGGCCGCGAGCACCGCCTGCGGCACGCGCGCATCCAAGGCGACGAAGGCCAACATGGTGGCCATGTCGGGGCGGATCATGCCAGAGCCCTTGGCGATGCCGGTCACGGTCAACGGCTTGCCATCGACCAGCAGGCGGTGCGAATCACCCTTGGGCACCGTATCGGTGGTGAGGATACCGTGGGCGGCGTCCGACCAGCCGGCCTCGTCCAGATTGGCCAAGGCCCGCGGCAGACCCTCGCGCATGGGCGCCATGGGCAGGGGTTCGCCGATCACCCCGGTGGAAAAGGGCAGCACCGCCTGCGCGTCGCAACCGGCCTCGGCGGCCAGCAGCTCGCAGGTCTCATGCGCGGCCTGCAGACCGCTCTGGCCGGTGCCGGCATTGGCATTGCCGGTATTGATCACCAGGTAGCGTGGCGCACACCGCGCCAAATGCGCTTCGGCCACCTGCACCGGCGCGGCGCGGAAGGCGTTGCGCGTGAACACCGCCGCCACCTCGGTGCCTTCGGCCAGCGCACACACCACCAGGTCACGCCGCCCCGGCACCTTGAAACCCGCGCAGGTGGTCCCCAGGCGCAGACCGGCCACGGGGTGAAGGGTGGGCAGGGAATCGTTGTCTTCGGCCATGGCGGCATTCTCTCGGCGGGGTGAAAAAAAGGAGCTCGATAGTACCGACTGCGGAGCTGCCGGCACAAGGCGCTATTCGGCACTGTCCGGCAACGAAACAGGGCGCGGGATCTCTCCCACGCCCTGCCTGGCCCATCCGTCGTCGGTCAGCCTCGAGGGCTCATCCCAGGCGGCCGTGGCACTGCTTGTATTTCTTGCCCGAACCACAGGGACAGGGCTCGTTGCGGCCGATCTTGCGCCCCTCGCGCACGAAGGGTTGGTGTTCGGCCTCGGCCTCGGCGGTCACCGGACTACCACCGGTGGCCGGCGGCAACTCCTCGTGCTGGTAGGAGACGGGCAGTTCCTTCTCGTCGTGGCGGCGCTGTTCCTCCACCGCGGCGACGTCGTCCTCGGCACGCACCTGTACCTTGGAGAGGATTTCCACCACTTCGCGCTTGAAGCGCTCGAGCATGGCGGAAAACAGTTCGAAGGCCTCACGCTTGTACTCCTGCTTGGGATTCTTCTGCGCGTAGCCGCGCAGATGAATGCCCTGGCGCAGATGGTCCATGGTGGCCAAGTGGTCCTTCCACTGCTCGTCCAGCACCTTCAGCATGACCGCCTTCTCGAAGTGGCGCAGGACCTCCTTGCCGGCCTGCGCCTCCTTCTCGTAATAGGCCTGCTCGAGGGCATCGAGTATGCGCTGGCGCAGGCTCTCTTCGTGCAGGCTGTCGTCTTCGTCCAGCCACTGCTGGAGGGGGAGTTTGACGCCGAAATCGGCCTCGAGAACTCGTTCCAGACCCGCCACGTCCCACTGCTCCTCGAGGGTCTGCGGCGGGATGAACTCGTCGATCACCCCGCTGACCACGTCCTCGCGGATACCCTTGAGCATCTCGGAGACATCCTCGCTGGCCATCAACTCGGCACGCTGCTCGTAGATCACCCGGCGCTGGTCATTGGCCACATCGTCGTATTCCAGCAGGTTCTTGCGGATATCGAAGTTGTGCCCCTCCACCTTACGCTGGGCGTTCTCGATGGCCTTGTTCACCCAGGGGTGCTCGATGGCCTCGCCCTCCTGCATGCCCAGTTTCTGCATCAGGCTGGCAACCCGCTCGGAGGCGAAGATACGCATCAGATTGTCTTCCAGGGACAGATAGAAGCGGGTGGAACCCGGATCGCCCTGGCGGCCGGAGCGGCCGCGCAACTGGTTGTCGATACGCCGTGACTCGTGGCGCTCGGTGCCGATGACGTGCAGGCCACCCGCCTCCAACACCTGTCGGTGCCGCGCCTCCCAGGCCTCTCGGCGCCGGGCCCTCTCCTCCTCGGAGATCTCACCGGCGGCCTCCAGTTCGGCCTCCCAATTGCCGCCGAGGACGATGTCGGTACCTCGGCCTGCCATGTTGGTGGCGATGGTCACGGCACCCGGGGCACCGGCCTGGGCGATGATCTCGGCCTCTTTCTCGTGGAACTTGGCATTGAGCACCTCGTGCGAGATCTTGGCCTTGTTCAGCAGGCCGGAGAGATATTCCGAGGTCTCGATGGAGGCCGTACCCACCAGCACCGGCTGCTGGCGCTTGCGGCAGTCCTGCACGTCCTCGCAGATGGCGTCGAACTTCTCCTTGGCGGTGAGGAACACCAGATCGGTGAGATCCTTGCGCGCTACTGGCTTGGCGGTGGGAATGACCACCACTTCCAGGCCGTAGATCTGCTGGAATTCGAAGGCCTCGGTGTCGGCGGTACCGGTCATGCCCGCCAGTTTGTCGTAGAGGCGGAAGTAGTTCTGGAAGGTGATGGAGGCAAGGGTCTGGTTCTCGTTCTGCACCGGCACGCCCTCCTTGGCCTCCACGGCCTGGTGCAGGCCATCGGACCAGCGCCGGCCGGGCATGGTGCGACCGGTGAACTCGTCGACGATGATCACCTCGCCGTTCTTGACGATATAGTCCACGTTGCGCTGGTACAGGGCGTGGGCGCGCAGGGCGGCGTTGACGTGATGCACCAAGCGAATATTGGCAGCGTCGTAGAGGCTCTCGCCCTCGGCCAACAGGCCATTCTCGGCCAGCAGATCCTCGACGTGCTGATGCCCCTGTTCGGTGAGGTAGACCTGTTTGGCCTTCTCGTCGAGGTAGTAATCACCCAGACGACCGTCTTCCGGCTCCTCCCCCTCCTGCTTCACCAGGCCGGGCACGATCTTGTCGATCTTCTCGTACAGTTCGGAGCTGTCATCGGCCGGGCCGGAGATGATCAGCGGTGTGCGCGCCTCGTCGATGAGGATGGAATCCACCTCGTCGACGATGGCATAGTGCAGCTCACGCTGGACCTTCTCTTCCAGACTGAAGGCCATATTGTCGCGCAGGTAGTCGAAACCGAACTCGTTGTTGGTGCCGTAGGTGATGTCGGCCGCATAGGCGGCGCGCTTCTCCTCGGTGCCCTGACCGGAAAGCACCACACCGACACTGAGACCAAGGAAGTTGTACAGCTTACCCATCCAGGCGGCATCGCGGCTGGCCAGGTAGTCGTTCACCGTCACCACGTGCACGCCCTTGCCACTCAGGGCATTGAGATACACCGCCAGGGTGGCCACCAGGGTCTTGCCCTCGCCGGTGCGCATCTCGGCGATCTTGCCATCGTTGAGTACCATGCCACCGATCAGCTGGACATCGAAGTGGCGCATCTCCAGGGCCCTGCGACCGGCCTCGCGAACGACCGCAAAGGCCTCCTCCAACAGGTCGTCGACACTCGCCCCCTCGCTGATTCGCTGCCGGAACTCGTCGGTCTTGGCACGCAGCGCCTCGTCGGAAAGGGCCTGGATCTCCGCCTCACGCTCATTGACGCGGGCAACGACCTTGTTCATACGCTTCAGCAGTCGCTCGTTGCGGCTGCCAAAGACTTTGGAAAGCAGGTTACTCACCATGAATTGTGTCTATCTTTTCTGGGGTGAACGGCACGCGTGTCGTCTGCGCGCCGCAAAGGGATGCAGATAAAAAGGGAGATTATAACGGGGATCAGGCGTCGAGAGAACGACTATCGCCTGGACGCTCAGCGCCGCGCGAGAATGTATTTCTTGGGATCGACGGTCTTGCCCTTGTAGCGGACCTCGAAGTGCACATGCGGGCCAGTGGAACGGCCGGTGGAGCCCATCAAGGCCAGGGCCTGACCCTTCTTCACCGCATCGCCCACCTTCACCAGCACCTTCTCGTTGTGCCCATAGCGGGTGACGTAGCCATTGCCGTGGTTGATCTCGACCAGATTGCCATAGCCATAGCGCTCACCCGCCCAGGTCACCACGCCGGCGGCCACGGCGACCACATCACTGCCCGCCTTGCCGGCAAAATCCATGCCTTTGTGCATCTCGCGCCGGCCGCTGAAGGGGTCGGTACGCATGCCATAGTAGGAAGAGATCCAGCCGCGCTTGATGGGGCGACCGGCCGGCTGCACGGCGGCCTGCAGGTTGCGGTTCATGAGCAGGGTCTCCAGCAGGCCGAGCTGCTCGCTGCGGTCGTCCAACTGCTGCGAAAGGCGCTCCAGGGACCGATTGAAATCGGGCAGCGGCAGGGATTCGACGGCGCTGGGAGAGGCCGGGCCACCGAGGGCGGGCTGGGAGGAGAAGTCGAACTCCCCCTTGTCGAGATTGGCCACCTCGGTCAGGCGCTCGCCCAGGGCATCGAGGCGGATGAGCTTGGCCTGCAGCTGGCCGAGTCGCAGCGCCAGCGCATCCAGGTTGTCCTTCGCCTCGCGCTGCACGGCGCCGATCTCGGCCCGCTGTGCCGTCATCTCGTCCTTCATCGCATCGACCAACATGGCCTCGCGGTCGGGCACGCCCTGCTGGCCCAGCCAGAAACCGGCCATCAGTAATAGCAACGGGACCACGACAAACAGCGACAGGGCCAGCCCTATCATGGGTGGTGTCAGCAGATCGATACTGCGCGATCCCGCCCCACGCTTGTTGATCAAGATGATATTCATACGCTACCGACAACCCCTTGAGCCAGCATGCCCGACCACCCTTCCGGCGGCCCGCAGGCTACTCTACAATGAAATTCGATTTTCCACCCTGGCAAGTCCGTGAGCCGACGCAAAAACCCCACCCGCCCCATCGCCAGCCTGCTACAGTCGCACGAGGGTCAACTACAGCCACTGCTGGAGCGGGCCCGACGTCTGCAGGCCGTCAACACGATCCTGCGCGAGGCCCTGGGCACCCCCCTCGGCGAACACGTCACCCTGTGCGACGTGCGCGAGGAGCGGGCGGTGCTGCAGGCCGACTCACCGGTGTGGCTGACCCAGTTGCGCTACCAGGCACCGGCGGTGTTGCACGTGCTGCGCCAGCAACCGGGGCTGGCCGGGTTGCGCCAGGTCCAGTTCAAGATCCAGCCGGCCAGTGAGCCCCCACCGGCGCCACCTCCGCGCCGCGCCAAGGCCTCTGTCGAGGGCGCCGCGCTGCTGAGCGAGACCGCGAGCCATATCCCCGACCAGGCGTTGGCCGATGCCCTGCGACGACTGGCCAGCAGCATCGAGCAAAAGAAGAAATAGGCCTGTCTCTGTTTCATCGATCTTGCGCGACAAAAACTTTAGGCCGGCTCTTCCAGCAGAATCAGCCGCCCTTTGACGATCCCGCCCACCTGCGGCAGGCGTATGGCGCGACCACGACCGGGGTGGGCTTGAGCGGGCGGCGCATACGTTAACAAGCCGCGCGACCTACCATCAAGCGGGGCGAGACGGCGCAACCGAGCCCGCGCGGGCTCAGTTTGCCATCATGGGGTGGGTATACGAGATGGGGGCCGTGCGGGAATCGTCGAAGGTGGCGGCCTCCCAGGCCGTCTCGTCGGCCAACAGGGCCAACAGGAGACGGTTGTTGAGGGCGTGTCCCGACTTGTAGCCGCTGAAGGCGCCGATGAGGCTGCAACCGAGCAGGTAGAGGTCGCCGATGGCATCCAGCACCTTGTGCTTCACGAACTCGTCGTGATAGCGCAGGCCATCCTCGTTGAGCACGCGGTAGTCGTCCATCACGATGGCGTTGTCCGGGCTGCCACCGAGGGCCAGATTGTTCTCGCGCAGACGCTCGATATCGCGCATGAAACCAAAAGTCCGCGCACGGCTGACCTCCTTGACGAAGGAGGTGCTGGAGAAATCCACGGTGGTCGTCTGCAGGCTGTTCTTGAACACGGGGTGTTCGAAATCGATATCAAAGGAGACCTTGAAACCCTCGAAGGGGTCGAAGCGGGCCCACTTCTCACCGTCCTCCACGATCACCGACTTCTTGATACGAATGAAGCGCTTGGCCGCCGGCTGGTCCTCGATACCCGCGGACTGGATGAGAAAGACGAAGGGTGCGGCGCTGCCATCCATGATGGGCACCTCGTCGGCGCTCACGTCGATATAGGCATTGTCGATGCCCAGGCCGGCCATGGCGGAGAGCAGGTGCTCGACCGTGGAGATTCGCACGCCCCCCTTCACCAGGGTGGTGGAGAGACGGGTATCGCCGACGTTTTCGGGCTTGGCCTCAATCTCCACGGGCTCGTCAAGATCGACACGGCGAAAGACGATCCCTGAATTGACCGCCGCCGGACGCAGGGTCAAATAGACCTTTTTGCCCGTGTGCAGGCCGATGCCCGTAGCACGGATGACGTTCTTGAGAGTGCGTTGTTTGATCATGCCTGCCGTTGGTCCTGCGGGATCTTTGCCCGAATCGATGCCAAAAAACTGTGCTCATGCTACCACGAAGGGTATGGCCCCTGCCATGACAGTGGCTCTCCACCCAGAGTCCTGTTGGGTTTGGGCACGAACCATCGCGCGGCTGGCGGGGCGGCAAAGATCGCCTCACGATCCTTTCAACGACCACCCGCTGCGCCCCATCGATGACAAACGCCGCGCATTCACAACCCGCTGTTAGCGGCCACTTCTCGGCAGACTTGAGACCGAATTGGTGGCAGGTACATGGGAGCCGGCGCATTCGCCGGGCCAGGACTAGCCTCCGCGGCCGGTCCTTTCAATGAAGACGCACCCCGGCCGCGAAGGGTTCCCTCGGCCAGCCGATGGAAGCGTGATCCTACTCGGGGATCACCCCCGCCGGGCATCGTCCTCAATCGGCCTGGCGGCGCAGGAAGGCTGGGATATCCAGGTAATCCATGTTGCCGTCGGCGCTGGCGGCGAAGCGCTCGCTGGCCACCGCCTGCTTGCGGATCACCGTGGGCCGATCCAAATCGCCGTAGTTGACCTCGCCGTCGGGGCTGGTGGGAGCGACCAGCTTGACCGGCTTGTCGAGGGTCTCCACCCGCTCCTGCCCCAGACCGGTGGCGACCACG
>JANTGX010000002.1 GCA_024762755.1 Gammaproteobacteria bacterium | reverse complement strand
AGAGATTCCACTATAAGTGTTATTGGAGGCGTTATTGTTTTTGATTACGGCATCATGTGCCACTATTCCATTGCTGTTGGCGGTGGCTACGCAATTAATGACCATATTGCCTGTGCCCCACAGGCTTATGCCATTTCCGGCATTGTTGCTTGCGCGAATGTCATGAATGTAGATGTTGGAGCTTGATGAACCCGAAGCGATGCCCGAATTTCCGTAAGAAGGAATGCCGAAATTGGAAATTGTGCCGTTGTAGATCTCGATATTCTTATGATCGCCAATATCGATACCGTGTTTCCGTCCGTCGCCGCCAACACCAATGAGGCTATATCCGTATAGGTCAAGTGTGACACCATCTGCGGAGATGACAATTGCACTGGTGTAGGTGTTTGTTTGCGTTAAATTACCTGTTAAATAGTATGGTCCAGAGTTAGTGATAGTGTAAGGAAGCGAGCTGATTGGCGTGCCTATGTTTGCGGCCTGGGCTTGCGATCCGAACAAAATGAAGACGGCAGCCAAAAGTAAGAGATTGATCCTTTGATTCATGATTTGCTCCTGCTTTAAATGTGATGGTGGCCCTGAGTGGGTTGGGGCTCAAGCGCGCATCTTGAATCATGCGCGTACCGCAATCTATCTTGGCATTTTTGTGAGGTCAAGCTAATTGTAGTTGCAGGAATATGGCCGACGATTGACTGCCGCGAAGTCTCTTTCGGTGTCCAATGCCACTGATATGTGGCTAGATAGCAGTGTCGACAGATAACTGTAAATACTAAGATTGGTGGTTGCCTGGTTTTCAAGCATGTACCGCAGTGCTCGACATCTAAATCCAATAGGTCGTGCGGGTCATCACCTTTGAGGCGAATCCCATGAGCTTCTTCACCGGCCCCGGCAGCTCGGCGCCGCCGGCCTCCAGGGCGAGGGTGGCGTGGTGGGCCTCGTCTTCGCGCATCTGCTCGAGGATGGCGCGGCTGCGGGCGTCGGCGGCCGGCAGGCGGGTGAGATGTTCGTCGAGGTGGCGGATCACCTGCCGCTCGGTCTCGGCGACGAAGCCGAGGCTCCATCGATCGCCGGCCAAGCCGGCCGCGGCGCCGATCCCCAGTGAGCCGAAGTACCACAGCGGGTTGAGGTAGCTGACGTGGCTGCCCAGCTCGTGGGCGCGTTCTTCGCACCAGGCCAGGTGGTCGTTCTCTTCCTGCGCGGCGCGTTGCATCTTTTCGCGGACCTCGGGGAGTCGGGCGGTGAGGGCCTGGCCCTCGTAGAGGCCCTGGGCGGCCACTTCGCCGGCGTGGTCGACGCGCATGAGGGCGCCGGAGAGGCGCCGTTCGGCCTCGCTCAGCTCGGCCTCGGGGATGTCGTGGGCGGGGTTGGGGCGCTCGGTGACGCGCGGTGCCCCGAACAGGGTGCGCAGGCCCACGTCGATGTGGCGGATGAGGTGGTCGGCGGGGCTGTAGTGGCGTGCGGTATCCATGGGCGAGACCTTACTCCACGTCCCTTTGGGCGACAACCGTCGCTTCGGCGAGGTCCATTTGCCGGGCGAGCAGTTCCACCGGGTGCAGTACCTCCGTGGGCCGGCCGGGGGCTTCGCGCAGGCCGGCGGCCAGGTGCAGGGCGCAGCCGATGTTGCTGGTGAGCAGGATCGGCGCCTCGCTGTGCGCCAGGGCGCTGAGCTTGTCCCGGCGCAGTTCCACGGCCCGGGCCGCTTGGCGCAGGGGATAGTCGCCGGCGCCTCCGCAGCAGAGGCCGTTCTCCGCCAGGGGATGGATGTCGAGTTCGGGGATGTGGCGCAACAGGCGGAGGGGTGCCTCGGCCTGGCGCAGCGGAAAGCGCAGGCTGCAGGGGCTGTGCACGGCGACCCGCGTGCCCAGGGGCCGGAAGCGCACGCCTTCCGGCCAGGTGATGCCGGCGAGAAACTGGCTGACATCGGCGACCTTGGTGCAGAAGGGGGCGGCGAGGGGGCGGGTCTCGGCGGGGAGGTCCTGTTGCGCGTACTCGCTGAGCGCGGCGGTGCAGCCGCTGGCGGTGTGCAGGACGGCCTCCAGCGGCAGGCCGGCGAAGGCCCGCAGGTTGCGCACGGCCAGGCCGTTGGCGCCGGCGCTGTCGCCGGCGTGGCGCAGCAGGGCGCCGCAGCAGGCCTGGCCGCGAGGGATGTGCACCTCGTAGCCGGCCGCGGTGAGCAGGTCGATGCTGGCGCGCAGGGCGCCGCTGCCGAGGCGCTGGTTGACGCAGCCGAGGAACAGGCCGACGGCACCACGCCTAGGGCTGCGGGCGGGGTAGTGCTCGTGCCAGGTCTCCGCCGCCGGCAGGGGTGGCAGCAGGCTGCGCGCGGGGTTTGGGGCGAGCAGGCGCCAGAGTCCGCTGCGCTGCAGCAGGCGCAGGCCGCCGAGGGCGCGGCGCAGGGCGCTGGGGTGGGCCAGCAGGGCATGGGCCAGGCGCCGCGCGGGGCCCGGCCGCCGGGCGAGACCGCCGCGGGCCAGTTCCATGATGCGGCCAAAGGCCACGCCGGAGGGGCAGGCGGCCTCGCAGGCGCGGCAGCCGAGGCAGTGGTCGAGGTGTTCGAGCAATACCTCATCGGCGTTCAGGCGTCCGCTGTCCACGGCGGCGATGAGGGCGATGCGTCCGCGTGGTGATTCCCCCTCGCGCGGGCTGAGGGCGTAGGTGGGGCAGCGGGGGGCGCAGGCGGCGCAGAGGACGCAGCGGTCGGTGAGGCGGTGCAGGTCGGGCGCGAGGGGCAAGGGCGGGGTCCGCGGATCGGCAAAGCGGCCGATTATAGCGCCTGCGGCCGCCGCACGCCGGCCTCCCTTGCCCGCCTGGCTGGGCCACGGCTATGCTGGCCCCTCGTTTTTTGACCGGCATCAACGATCATGTCCTACTACAAATACCACCTTTTCTTCTGCACCAATCGGCGTGAGAGCGGCGCGTCCTGCGGCGGCACGGTCGATGCCCAGGCCTTGCGTGACTATGCCAAGCAGCGCACCAAGGCACTGGGCATCGCCGGCCGCGAGGGCTGTGTGCGGGTGAACAGCGCGGGTTGTCTCAACCGTTGCGGCGAGGGCCCGGTGGCGGTGGTCTATCCCGACGACGTCTGGTATCGCTATGCGAGCCGGGAAGACATCGACGAGATCATCGAAGAACACCTGCTGCACGGCCGTGTGGTGACACGGCTGAAGATCTGAGCATGGCCGAGCTGCTGCGCTACTTCGAGGTGGACGATGTGCCGGCCTCGGGCGAGCGCTTCCTCCTGCCCGGTGCGGTCGGCGACCTGGAGGCCGTGCTGACCCGGCCGCGCGACGTGCCGGTGCAGGCCGTGGCCGTGATCTGCCATCCGCATTCCCTCTATGGAGGCAGTCTGGATAATAAGGTGGTGTTCACCATCGCGCGGGCCTTCGAGGCGCTGGGCGCGATCACCCTGCGTTTCAACTTCCGCGGCGTGGGCCGCTCTGCGGGCACCTATGACCAGGGTGTCGGCGAGCGTGACGACATGCTGGCCGCCAGTCACTGGCTGCGCATGCGTTTTCCCGATCTGCCCCTCTGGCTGGCGGGCTTCTCTTTCGGTGCCTATATCGCCTACGCCGGTTGGGCCGACGCCGACGCCCGCCGCCTGTTGCTGGTGGCGCCGGCGGTGAGCCTGTTCTCTTTCGACGAGGGGGGTGATGTGACCATCCCCTGGCTGGTGGTCCAGGGCGGTCGCGACGAGGTCATCGACCCCGAGCGGGTGAGGGCCTGGGCGTTGGGGCGGCCGCATCCGCCGCGTTTCGTCTGTCTGCCGGAGGCGAGCCATTTCTTTCACGGCCAGCTGATCGCGTTGCGCGACACCCTGCTGCGGGTCTGGCCCCAGCTCGAGGCGCCGCTGTAACGCGGTCTTAAATAATACTTTTGCTTGACATAAAATTACTTATAAGTGAGTATCCCGCCATCACTGTGGCGAACCCGGCACAGTTGTCTTCGGGCAGATGGTCGGGATTACGGTGATGGGTTGGGCGCAGGCCCGCCCAGTTTCCATGTTTATGGAAATCTTCCTTCTGGTGGTTATTTGAGCGCGGTCTTAGTTGCCGCGCTTTTTTTTGCCGATTTTTCCATCCTGGCTGGCGCGACTTAGGCTGGCGCGACTTAGGCTTGACAGCCCCCGGGTCCGTCCGTAAGATTCGGCGCCTTTTCCAAGCCGATTCTTTGGAGCAGGGCCGATATGAAGACGTTTAGTGCGAAACCCGCTGAGGTGGAGCGTGACTGGTACGTGATCGACGCAACGGGCAAGACGCTTGGGCGTATGGCTGCGGAGATCGCCCGTCGTTTGCGCGGCAAGCACAAGCCCGAATATACGCCTCACGTGGACACCGGTGACTACATCGTGGTGGTCAACGCCGAGAAGGTGCATGTCACGGGCAAGAAGTCCACGGACAAGCTGTATCGCCGCTATACGGGCTATGTCGGCGGTCTGAAGACCACCTCCTTCGAGAAGATGGTCGAGACCCACCCCGAGCGCATCATTCAGACCGCGGTGAAGGGCATGCTGCCCAAGAATCCGCTGGGCCGCGCCATGTTCCGCAAGCTCAAGGTTTACGCCGGTCCTGAGCATCAGCACACCGCCCAGCAGCCCAAGCCGCTGGAAGTCTAACCTCTTTCATAGCGAACAGAAGCAAGCACCATGGCAGATAAACAGTATTACGGTACCGGTCGTCGCAAGAGCTCTACGGCGCGCGTCTTTATTCGAAATGGATCTGGCAGTATCACGGTCAATGCGCGTCCGCTGGACGAGTACTTTGGGCGTGAGACGGCTCGCATGGTGGTGCGTCAGCCCCTGCAGGTTGCCGAGATGACGGAAAACTTCGACATCAATGTGACCGTCGCCGGCGGCGGTGGCAGCGGCCAGGCCGGCGCCATCCGCCACGGCATCACCCGCGCCTTGATCGAGTATGACGAGACCCTGCGTTCTCCCCTGCGCCGCGCCGGTCTGGTGACCCGCGACGCACGTGAGGTCGAGCGCAAGAAGGTGGGCCTGCACAAGGCGCGCAAGCGTCCGCAGTTCTCCAAGCGCTGATCGCCTGGCCGGACCCCCTTGGCGGGGGTCCGGAGGTGTGCGATATTCCGGCTGCTTTCCGACTTCGGTCGGCATCTCTTTACTGGCGGATCGTCTAACGGCAGGACAGAGGACTCTGACTCCTCTAATCTAGGTTCGAATCCTAGTCCGCCAGCCATTTCTCTTTCGTGCGCCATCGATCGCACGCCTTTCTTGCCGCCGTCCCGGATTCGCTGGCATGTGTCCTGCCGGCCCTGGTTGTGGTGAGTGCGGTTCGTGAACGCAGATCCTGTCCGCCCGTGCAGAAGGATGACAACGCATGATTCATCGCCGCCGATTTCCCCTCTTGATGCTCTTGGTCGCCGCGCCCGTCTTGGCGCAGGCCGACGATGTGAGCGTCTATGGTTCCGCCAACGTCGAATTGGGTTCCTACCGTGACAAGCGCCCCACGGCTGAGCAGATCGGGGACTTTTCCTCCGTGCGCATGGAGGACAACACCCGCGGCCGCTTTGGCGTTAAGGCTGCGGAGGATCTCGGTCGGGGCGTCTCGGCACTGGCCCGATTCGAGTGGGAGGTGAGCACGGTCGCCAATCGCTCCAATGCCGATACCTCGCTCGACCCCAATGTTGTGAACACCCGCAGCGATGCCGCCTTGACGGGCCGCATGGCCTATGTCGGCCTCGCCGGAGGCCTGGGGGTGATCATGGCGGGAAACCTGAAGTCGCCCTACAAATACACCGGTGGCGTGAAGTACGACCCCTTCGTCACCACCGCGCTGCAGGCGCGGGGAAATGGCGCCATGTCGGCGGGCTTCCTGGGGCATGAGGACTTCATCGACCACGCCCTGGGTTACGTCTCGCCTGAGGCGCCACTGCGTGGGCGCATCGCCTATGGCGCAGAGGACGGCGACAACCTCCTGGCCATGGATGTCGCCTACCGCAATGGCGGCTTCGAGGCCTTTGCCGCCTTTGTCGATTCGGGCAAGCGCCGCGACCCGGTCAGCGACGTCTCCCTGGATTACAAGGCCTACAAGCTGGGCGCCCAGTACCGTAGCGCGAGCGAGGCGCACACGGTATCCGCACAGTACGAGTACATCAAGGACGACATGGGCGGTGGCAAGGTGCGCCCCCGGGTCTGGTTCCTGGGCTACCAGTTTGCGGCGGGCAAGGCGGTCTTTGCCCTACAGGGCGGGCGTTCCGGCAAGGCGTCACAGACCACGTTGAAGAGCGACTATGCGGCCATCGGCGCTATCTTCAAGTTCAGCAAGCAGACACGGCTGTATACGGGATATCGCTTCACCAAGGACGTGGAGGATGTCTTTACCGTGGGGCTGCGCAAGGATTTCGAGACTTGATGGCCGGTTGAAAACAGACGACCATGCGGGTTGCGGCGGGGCTGAAAGGCCCCGTTCTTGTGTCTGCGGGAGGCGTCCGACCGTGGGTGTTGCTTCTGCTGGATGAAGATGTGGGCTTCGTGCGAGGGATTGAAACATTGAACATCACGCGAATGATGGCCGGACTGGGAATAGTGTTCCTCTTGGCGGCGTGTGCCGGGCCGGGGGTGCAGGATCGGGCGGGGCCGGTCTACTGGCCGAAGCCGCCGGACATGCCGCGTTTCGTCCATCAGGCCACGCTGCGCGATGCCTCGAGCCTGCAGGAACTCAGCGCCGCCCAACGGCTGCGCCTGGGCATCACGGGTTATGCGCGCAAAGAGGATCCCCTGTTTTCCAAGCCTTATGGCATTGCGGCGGCAAGGGGCTCCGTGGTGGTGACGGATACGGTGCGCAGGCGCGGCTTCATTTTCAATTTTTGGCGACGGAAGATCTTTCCCTTCGGTCATGTGGGCGAGGGGGGCGTGATGGGCAAGCCCATGGGTGTCGCCATGGACGCGTCGCAGAACATCTACGTGGCCGATGTTTCGCGCCATCAGGTGCTGGTCTACGATGCCGTGGGGATGTTTCTGCGTGCCGTGGGTCGGCCGGAGGATATGGATCGCCCGGTGGATGTGGCGGTGACGCCGGATGGCGCGCGTATCTACGTGGCCGACGCGGGGGGCATCGATAGCCAGCGACACCGCCTGCTCATCTATGATGCCCAAGGCCGGCTGTTGTCCATCGTCGGTCGGCGGGGCTCGGCTGATGGCGAGTTCAACCTGCCGACCCACGTGGCCGTAGCACCCGATGGCACCGTGTATGTCCTCGATAGCGGTAATTTTCGCGTCCAGGCCTTCGATGCGCAGGGCAAGTTTCTACGCAGCTGGGGCAAGGCCGGGCGTGACTTCGGCGATCTCGCCCGTCCGCGGGGCCTGGCCGTGGATGGCGAGGGGCGGGTCTATGTCACCGATGCGGCCTACCGTAATTTCCAGATCTTCGACCCGGAGGGGCGCTTGCTGCTCTCGGTGGGTGGAGACGATCTGTTCGACAAGCCGGGTCACTTTGCCTTGCCGGCGGGCATCGCCGTCGATGAGCGGGGCTTCGTCTATGTGGTCGACCAGTTGTTCCGCAAGGTCGAGGTCTTTCGGGCCCTGTCAGAGGAGGAGGCGCGGCGGATCATGGCGGAAGACCCGGCATACCACTGACGCCTCGGGATGCGCCGGGGCAGTGATGGCCTACGCCGCGGGCGTTCCCCTAGCTACCTCGGGATTTTGGCCGATTATGCGTTCGGGCGTGGTCTTGTATGCTCGTTCTCGGTCAAGAATAAAAGCCACCGAAAGAAATTTGTTGGTTTTGTGACGTCGATCACGGTTTGGCAAATTGCCTGGCCGATGTAGTCACTGCCTTGCATCGCTATCTGTCTGTTGTCGTGGGGCTTTTCGCCCGAATTCCGGGCGGCGCGGTTGGGTAAGGATTTTCGCAGGTGTGGGTCGGCAGTGTGGCCTTTTTCTGCGGAGTTTATTGACAAGAAATTCTGCGCTGTGCTAAAAATGACAGACACGTTGGGAGTAGCATCGTTCCCGGGGCCTGAATTG
Source organism: Gammaproteobacteria bacterium (assembly GCA_024762755.1). Classification (GTDB taxonomy): domain Bacteria; phylum Pseudomonadota; class Gammaproteobacteria; order SZUA-152; family SZUA-152; genus JANTGX01. Next base: position 22,388 of record JANTGX010000002.1, on the reverse strand, counting down.
GGTGGGCTGCTGGGTTGTTCATTCGCTAAATGAAGTACGACGAGACCATAGGGGGTTTCAAACAATGAAGAAGCAATTTCTGAAGTCTGCAGTTGCAACGGCGGTCATGGCTGGCGCCATGCTGGCCGCTGGCGGCGCCACCGCCGGCACTATCGCCAACACCAAGCACAACCTGGGTTCTGCCGGTACCGGCCCGAACTCCGTCCAGGACACGGGCGAGATCTGTATCTTCTGTCACACGCCGCATGGTGGTGACAACGGTGCCCCGGTGCCGTTGTGGAACAAGGTGCTGACCACCTCTACTTTCAAGACCTATGACCAGCTGGGCACCTCGACCTATGACGCCGCCCAGGGCCCGATCGGTTCCGTGACCATGGCCTGCCTGACCTGCCATGACGGCTCTCAGGCAATCGACAACATCATCAATGCCCCGGGTTCCGGTGGTTATGACGCGACGGGTGGTCTAGCCGGTGGTCTGGCCTGGACCTGGAATCCGTCTACCGATGGTTCTCTGGACGCCACGGGCACGTTTACTGCGGGCCCTGATACGGGTGGTACTACCATCTTCAATCTGGGTACCGATCTGACCAACGATCACCCGGTCAGCATGCAGTACGGTGGTGGCGGTTACTCTGCCAGCAACCCCGCCGGTGGTGCCTTCGCCTCCGTCGGCCCGACCCGCGACCAGGACTTTGTTCCCGCCTCGCAGATCACCGGCACGAACCGCTGGTACATCGACAACACCTTCATGGGTAATGCCTCTGCCGTGTCGACCAACGGTGCCTTCGACAAGTGGGACTTCAAGCTGTATACCCGCGACACCTCGACCCTGGCCGCCGCCGATGCGCGTGGTGTGGCCTATGCCGCAGAGCCCGAGCCCTTCGTGGAGTGTGGTTCCTGCCATGATCCGCATCTCGAGACCACGACCTTCCTGCGAATCGATCCCGCCTTCAATACCGGCGCATCGAACAACGGTAGTGCGATCTGCCTGTCTTGCCATACCAAGTAGCGTTGGCCTGACTTGTAGTTGAAGTAACAAGGCTGGCAGTCTTGTGGGTGACCACGGACTGCCGGCCTTTTTTATGGGTAGTGTATGGGTTTTCTGGACGTTTCAATCTAGGGTGTGTCAATGCTGAGATCACAGTGTGGTTTACGAAGCCTGTTCCTGGGCCTGATTTTCATGTTCGGCGCGGGCAGTTGCCTGGCCGCAGACGAGCCGGCGCCTGCTGCGCCCTCGCAGGGTGCGCAGGAGAAGCCCGATTATCTGGCCATTATCGATGGGCAGAAGATCCCGATTGGAGACTATGTCTCGGCCCTGCGGCGCGGGATGAAGCAGCGCTTCTACCACGGCAATGTGCCCGACGAAGAGCGGCGCAAATATTTCAAGGAGGTGGCCGACGAGATGATCGAGCGCTTCCTCCTGATACGCGAGGCCAAGCGTCGCGGCATCGAGCCGGATATGCCGGCCGTCGAGGCGGCGTTGGCGCGCTACGAAGAGCAGTTCAAGGACAATCAGGAATGGGCCAAGGTGCGCGCCGACATCCTGCCCAAGATCCGCGAGAAACTCATCGGGGACAGCCTGGCGATGCGCCTCGAGGAGCAGGTGAAGTCGATCGACAAGCCCAGCGAGTCGGAGCTCAGACAGTTCTATGAGGAGCACAAGGATCTGTTCACCACTCCGGAGAGGATCAAGGTCTCGCTCATCCTGTTGCGCGTGGATCCGGCGGCCTCCGCCGAGGTCTGGCAGCAGGCCCACAAAGAAGCGGCCTCCATCGTCGAGCGCCTCAACAAGGGGGCGGACTTCGCCGAACTGGCGAGGATCCATTCCAGCGACAAGTCGGCGAAAGATGGCGGCGACATGGGTTACGTGCACTCCGGCATGCTCGGGGCGAACGCGCAGAAGGTATTGGATATCATGGAGCCGGGTGAGATCTCGGCCCCGGTAGTGATGCTGGAGGGCGTGTCCATCTTTCGCCTGGATGATAGGATCAAGGCGCAACTGAATCCCTTGGAGGCGGTGCGTGAGCGCGCCGAAAAGCTGTACCTGCGGGAGAAGGGTAACGAGGCCTGGGATGCTTTGCGCAAGGATTTGCGTGCGAAGGCCAAGATCGTGGTCAATGATCTTCCATGGCGTCCCAGCGAAAAGGCGAAGGCAGGCGTAGTAGAGAAATAATAAAGGTTACGTTAGCTTAGTGACGCGGCGTAAGGTCGGACCCGTGTCATGTGGGTCGGTCTGGTGGGGTGCGCCGGGTCCGTATGTTCGACTCGTTTCGATTGGGGGGAGGATGGGTTCTACTGACGAAGTCCGGTATGGCGGGGGGGTGGCCCGTGCGTAGGTCTGGGCCAAACCGCCCGGATCGCCTTGCGCGATTGGGCGGTCAGGCGCGCCGTATGGCGACCCTGTTGTGCGCCTCCACGCTGTTGCTGAGCGCCCCATCCCATGCTTCTTTCTCATCGCTTGTGCCGCTCAACTTTGGCGGCTATGTGGCCTATTCGTACAACTACATGAGCGCCAGTACGGCCTCCGAGCGCATGCAGCTCACGACGGCGATCAACGCCTCTGGTTATGTCTGGCAGCCCTGGTTTGCGACGACCTCGGCGGCCTTGAATCTGACCTTTACCAATACCGAGACGACGACCTCCAGCGCGGATGCCAGTTCGGTGACGGGCACCTTTACCTTCAGTCTGTTTCCGCGCAGCCGTTTCCCCTTCAGCCTGATGTATTCCCGATCCGACAGTCGTTCGGCCTCCTTTTCGGACCTGACGCAGGTCACCGGCGATATCTATTACCAGGTGACGCGCCTCTCCATGCGCCAGACCTACCGCTCGCGGGGGGGGGCGTTGACCAATCTGTGGTATTACCGCAATTCCTTTTCCGGTGGCATCACGGCGGCCTCGACGAAGTCCTACGGCCTGTCCTATCAGGTGAACTCCGCACCCAATACCCTAGGCATAACGGCCAACTACACGTCGAGTTCTTCGGCCGCAAGCGATGCACAGCCATCGGCCTACGTGGTGGCGCTGAATCATATCTACACGCCGTCGCCCAGTAACGGGGTGACCAACCTCGTTTCCTATGTGAACGTGGATCCGGGGACCACCGACTCGAGCACGTCGACCGTGGGGCAGGCTTCGAGCAGTTTCTATTGGCGCCCGGAGCACCGCGCACTGAGTATGTCGGGTGGCGTGCGAGCGTCGGAGTCTTCCTCCTCTGCTGCGGGCAGCAATACCCGTCGCAGCCTGAATACCAATATTGGCGCGCAGTACCGCCTGACCCGGCGCTCGAGCATTACGGCAGGACTGACCGTGGGATCGACGGACAGCGGTGATGCGCAGACCTTGACCGCGAGTGAAAACCTGGGCATCTCCTATGCCTCGCTGCGCTACACCTTGGGCGCCGGTCTCAGCTGGCAGTGGCAGACCTCTGCATCAGCGGGCAACACCTCGACCCGGACGGATCTTCAGGGCAGCACCAGCGAGACGAGCCTGCAGAGTTATGGAGCGGGCATTTCGCACAGCCTCAACGGCTCGTGGGCGGCCGGGCGGTCGATGTCGTTCACGGCGAGCGCCTCTCAGTCCTGGTCTGGAAGTGAGAGCTCGAGCAGCGATGTCATGGCGACCACCCTCAGTCACAGCGTCAACCTGGGCGCCAATCGCCGTGGTCATCTCGGTTCGACCTATGGCAGTCTTCAGTTGAGCGATTCGCGGACACGGGGTGAGAGCAGGTCGTCGTTTCAGCGCGCGGGCTTCAATCTCGCGCAGGATCTGACGATCAATCAGCTGAGCGGGATCTCTGGGAATTTTTCCTACAATATCAATCGCCAGGAGTATACGACCGGCGGCGCGTCCAACGAAGATACCTATCGGCGTTATGCCAACCTAAGCGCCAGCTATCGACACGGGAGACCCTTTGGCGTTTACAATCTGCGCTTCAATTCCCGTTTCTACGCCACCAAGGACGTCGATGCGGCGGTGCCGGCCGACAGGATGGACTGGGACAACCGTCTTCAATACAGTCTGGGGCGTCTGGGTATGTCGGCGACGTTTCGGCTGACCAAGAGCACATCTGGGGTGCCGATGAAATCACTCAGTTTTCAGGCTACCCGCAGCTTTTGATGTGGGGTAATATGTTCCCCTTGCACTAAAAATAAATGTCTTGTCTGGGTTTTTTAAGTGATATGGAGGGAGGCTCTATGTTCAAGTCGGCTTTAATTGGCTTGCTGAGTATGTTGGCCGTTCTGGTGTTGCCGCAGGCAGCACAGGCAGAATATGCCGATGTGGTTATCAACAACTATTCCGATGCGGCGGGTATGCGCCCGGCGGTGTTTCCGCATTGGTACCACCGCATCCGTTTCCGCTGCAAGGTGTGTCATGCGGATCTGGGTTTCAAGTTCAAGGCCGGTGGCAACAAGATCACCATGGCCAAGATCATCGATGGCCAATTCTGTGGCGCCTGCCACAACGGTGAGATTTCCTGGTCGGTAGAGAACTGCGGCATGTGCCATTCGGGGGTGCCTGGTACGCCAACGCAGATCCACGGTAGTACCGTCCAGCGGTTGGTAGCACCGACTTATAAGAAATTGGGTAACAAGAAGTAAGCTGACAACGAAGGGTTATTACAATGAAAATGAATCAATTCTTCCTGGGGGTTGTGGCTTTTATCGCGTTGCCGATGGTCGTCGTGCAAGCAGAGGCGGCTCAGCCACCGATGAAAGAAGTGAAGTCTGCGAAGGGGCAGGTGAGTTCGGCAAACGTCTTCAATCGCCTGCTGAAAAAAGAGAAAGAGCGCAATATGGCGCCGCCCGAAGATGGCGTGCATGATCCCGACAACGACAATACGCACGTGCTTCAGCCGCCGCGTATCGCCTACGATGGGCTGCCGACGAGCGATTTCGGCAACTATGTCGATTGGGTCAAGGCCTTGAACGACGGTCTCATTCAGCCGCGCTATGATCGTTTCGATCCTACGGTCGAGCCACTGGTGATGGACCTCGATATCGTGCGTGAGGTGAAGGCCTCCGTCCCCGATGTGGTGTTTCCGCACAAACCGCACACCCAGTGGCTGCATTGCTCGAACTGCCACCCGAAGATCTTCATCCCGCAGCGCAAGGCCAATGTGATCAACATGTCGGCCATTCTGCTGGGCCAGAAGTGTGGCGTTTGCCACGGCAAGGTGTCCTTCCCCATCACCACCAAGTCGTGCAAGAAGTGCCACTCCAAGGCCAAGCCGAAAGACTGGAAGCCGCCGCAGAGTGAGGCAAGCCTAAAGAATCCCTGGCGTTAACCGATCCCATGTGCATGGTGGGAGACATCAGGCCGTTCGAGCGATCATAGCTCCTGGCCAAGTTAGGGTTTGACCTTGAACGGCGCGAACTTTTGTTCGCGCCGTTTCTCTAATGACCCGATAAGCATCGCCGCCGGGTGTCCCTGTGTTTGAATCATTCCTCATGCTAGTGCGGGTAAGTTCTATGAAAATCGTCGTTTCCAATCGTCTGCTTCCTAGGCAGGCCTCTGTCGTCCTATTGCTTTCCATTGGTCTGGCCGGTTGCGCCGGAACTGCGCCGAAGCCCGAGCCTGTGGAAGCCGCAGTGCCTGCGTCCAAGGCCGAACTGCCTGTGGAAAGCAAGGCGCCTGTGGCAAGCAAAGTGGAGGTCGTTGAGCCACCACAGAAGCAGACACCATCGGTGGAGGTCATGGCGACAGAGCAGCCCACCCAGGCAGCCATCGCCATAGAATCCCTCCCGGCTTCAGAGGCGAAGCCTGCGCTGGCGGGTGAAGGCGCGGCTCAGTCAGTGCCGGTAGAGTCTGTAGAGCCGGTAGAGAAGCCTGCCGCGACAGCCCCAACGGCTGAGGATCGCCCTGCTGCCGCGCCTGCACCGGCGGCTGACTCCAAGACCGCTACCCAGCAGGCCGCAGTCGCAGGACCCAATCATCACGTGATCGAGTTGGTGATGAAGGACCCACGGCATCCGGCCTATGGCAAGGGTCACGCCATGGGTTTCAGTATCGATGGCGTGCCAGGCAAGTCCTTGGTGCTCGAGCGTGGCAAGACCTATACCTTCGAGATCCACACGGACCCCAAGCATGACGTCTACATTTCCAAAAAGCCCATTGGCTGGGGCAGTGCCGCCGTGGTCGAAGGGGTGAAGGGGGCTTACGTCTATGATGGTGTGATGACCTTCACGCCGGGCAAGGACACCCCGGACAAGGTCTATTATGCCTGCCGGAACCATCCCTATATGGGCGCCACGCTGTATATCGTCGACCCGGGCGAAAAGGCCGTGATCGACGAGCCCAAGCACTCGACCTCTGCCGCCACTGCCGCCAAGGCACCTGCAAAGGCCCAGGTATCCGAGGCGAAGGTCAAGCAGAAGCTGATGTTTGCTGAGATGATGGTCAATGGTCAGGGGGCCAAGCGTGTCATGGCCAGTTCCGATGCCGAGGCGAAGGAACTCTTGCAGGAGGCGAAGAAGGATATCGCGGCCAGCCGCGAGAAATTGCTCGCCGGTGCCTTGCCGGAGGCCCTTGCGCTGGCCGACAAGGCGCTGAAGTCGGTGGGTGAGGCCTCGCGTCGCGTTCCCAGCGAGGACGCCAATGCCCAGCAGGCCAAGCACTACGAGGAGCTGAAGCGAGGTCTTGCCGATTTCGAGGCATCCTACGCCAATAACTATGGCCGTTTGGCCAAGGCTGGCAAGGTGCCGGCAGAGGCGGTGTACGACAAGGCTAAGATTGCCGCGCTGAAGTCCGAGGCCGGCGTTTTGGCATCCAAGGGCGAATACGCCAAGGCCAATGCCAAGCTGGAAGCGGCGCAGTCGGACGTGACCATGGCGCTGCACAAGATGCTGGATTCGCAGACGCTGGTGTACGATCTGAAGTTTGCCACGCCGGCCGATGAGTTCGACTATGAGCTGAAACGATTCACTGGCTACGAGGAATTGATCCCTGTCGCCGTGGAGATGAAGAAGCCCGCCCCAGGGGCGCTGAAACTGATGGACAGCTTTGTCGAAAAGGCGCGTAAACGTCGTGACGAGGCGATAGACAAGGCCAAGTCTGGTGATTATCCCGTTGCCATCAGCATGATGAGGGAAGCGACCAAGACGGTGCGTCGTGCCTTGCGTATGGTGGGTGTGTCACAATAGCCTCATGTCGATGCCCCACTCGCCGGGGAGGGTGAGTGGGGTTTGATTTGACCAATGAACGGCTGCTATGAACAAAAACACAAAAAAGATATTTGGACGTATTTCCTCGCTGGGACTGTCTCTGCTGGGCATCGCTGCCATGGCCTGCCTTTTCTCGACGTCCGTCGGCGCCGCAGAGGGGGGCGGGCATTACCAGTTGCAAGGGGATGTGGTGGCCATACCAGAGGATGGCATCCATGACCCGGAGAACGATGCGGTCAACACACTGCAGCCGCCCGCCGAGGCCATGAAGGGCTTTCCGCGCGATGCGCGTGGCGTGATCAACTGGGTCGAGACCCTGAATCGTGGTCTCATTGCGCCGCGCACCGGCCTGACGGGTGAGGAAAAGATGCACTCGGTGGATTTCGATGTCATCTTTCGCAACACGGCATCCATGCCCTATGTACGCTTCCCCCATCTGCCGCATACACAATGGTTGACGTGCAAGAACTGCCATCCCGGCATCTTCCTGCCACAACGCGGCGGGAATTTTGTCACCATGGCCGCCATTATCGAGGGCGAATACTGCGGTGTCTGTCATGGTAAGGTCGCCTTCCCACCGATGGAGTGCAATCGATGCCACAGTGTCGCCCGCGAAAACGCTGGTTTGCGCTGATCTCGCTGTTTCGCCATTCTCTTGCCTCGCTGTGCCTGGCTCTGCTCCTCTCGGCCTGTAGCATGGCCGAGCTCGAGCGCATCGCGACCGAGGGAGATCAGAGCACAGAGGCCGTGTCGGCCGTAGGCATTCAAGCGACCCCGACGGAGAGCCTGGGCAAGCAGCCCTTGCTCAAGCCCGAAACGGAGGTTCGGGGTGGCCAGATGTCGGTGACTGGGCTGGGTGGTGCCTTCCGTCGCTTGGCGGCCGGGGCCGTTGCCGATGTCGTGCTGGTCCGCCCTGTGGCCGTGGCCGGGGTCGACGATCTGCTCTACATCCTCGACGCCGATCAGAAGGCCGTCTTCGTCTACGATCTCGAGACCCGCCTGTTCACCCGTGTGATCGAGATCGCCCTGAATCTCTCCGGCGAGCCTGCCTCTTTGTTCGTCAGCAAGGATCACAGCTTCTTCGTCTGTGACCCGCTGGGCAAGAAGGTGCTGCAATTCTCTGCAGAGGGGACGCTGCTGCAGACCTATCAGGATGCCTCGAACCTCTCGCGCCCGATCTCCGTGCTGGTCGACGAGATCTCCAAGAACGTCTATGTGGCGGATGGCAGTTTCAGTCATGTCGTGGTGTTCAACCCCTTCGGCAAGGCGATCCGCGCCATTGGCCGTCGTGGCAGCGGGCCGGGTTATTTTCGGGCCATTACCGGTATGGGCGTGAGCCAGGATGGCTTGGTGATCCTCGACCGCCTCGAACTGCCGGTGCAGGTGTTCACCTGGGAGGGCGCCTTCCGCTACGCCTTCGGCGAGGGTGAGGTGACCTATCCCCTTGCCGTGGCCGTCGACCGAGAACAACGCTTCTATGTCAGCGATCAGATCGACAATGCGATTCATGTTTACCAGGATGCACGCCCGCTGTTGACCTATGGCGGCTCGGGTTCGTCGCCGGGCCGTTTTCGTATGGCCACTTCGCTATGGGTCAAGGGTGATCGGTTGTATGTGGCCGACAGTTTGAACCGCCGAGTGCAGATCCTGAAGATCAATCCGCAGGCCGAGGATGCCGGCATGGGGCTGGCCCCTTGATCTCGCGAGGGCTGCTCCTGTTACTCGCCGCACTGATGCTGGGCGGCTGCGCCGAGACCCAGCAGATCATGCGTCTTGGCGAGGCGGATGCCGTGCGAGTCTGGCCAGAGGCGCCCGAGAAGCCGCGCTATAGGTACGTCGGCCAACTGACGGGCGAAGAGAACTTCATCGCCAAGGAACCCAACAGCGCCGGCAACGCGGTGCGCCGGTTTTTCAAGGCCATCGCCGGCATCGGCAGTACGGGCACGCGGCGCAACGAACTGGAGCGGCCGCAGACCGGCGTGGTGGATGCCCGACAGCGCATCCTGGTAACGGACGCGGCACGCTTGGCGATATTCGTCTTCGATGAGGCAGCGGGCACCCTCTCGCTCTGGGACAAGGCGACTGCCGACTATGGTTTCGCCTCACCGGTGGGCATCGGCATCGCCAAGAATGGCGACGTAATGGTGGCCGATGCCGAACTCGCTCGGGTCTTTCGCCTGTCGGCCGAGGGCGAGCCCTTGGCCGTCTATGGCGCCGGCGATCTGGCCAGGCCCACCGGACTGGCCGTGGATTCGGTCTCGGGACGATTCTTCGTCGCCGATACGGGCGAGCACAACGTCAAGATCTACAGTGATGCAGGTAAACTGCTGGATATCATCGGCCGTCAGGGCACCGAGCCGGGCAACTTCAATGCGCCGACCCATCTCGCCTTTCGCGACGGTCTGCTCTACGTCACCGATACCTTCAATGCCCGAGTGCAAGTCTTCGATGAAACGGGTAAGTTTTTGCGAAGTATCGGCAAGCGGGGCCTCTATGTGGGTAATCTGGTACGCCCCAAGGGGGTTGCCGCGGACTCCGATGGCAATATTTATGTAATTGAGTCCTTTCACGATTACTTGTTAGTATACGACCCCAAAGGTCGGTTTCTGCTGCCCATTGGTGGTACGGGCTCCGGTGTCGGCGAGTTCTACCTGCCGTCAGGTGTTTGGGTCGACGGCAAAGACCGTATCTATATCGCCGACATGTTCAATGGCCGCGTGGTGCTGTTGCAGTATCTGCGGGAATAGGGTGGCGATGGCAGGCGAGGGGCCTGGCGTCGAAGGAAATTCTAGGATAGGGCAATCCTGAGGGGCGGTATGTATTCACGCGGCTTGATGCGGTCGATATTTTTGCTGGTTGTATTGGCCCTCTGGGGGGGCGATGCCCTGGCGGGCGCTCTGCCGAGCAATCGTGTCTCGGACATTCGCAACACCAAGCACAACCTCTCCGCCAACCCGAGCGCGGTCAATCGCAACGTACAGGCCAACAGCGAGGAGGAGATCTGCGTCTTCTGCCATACCCCGCATGCCGCGAACAACTCGATCGCCGGGCCTCTCTGGAATCGCAATCTCTCCACCGCCACCTACGACACCTACAACAGTGGCTCCCTCGACGCCACCGGTGCGGGCATCGCCCTCGACCAGCCCAATGGTATCTCCAAGCTCTGCCTCTCCTGCCACGACGGCACCATCGCCATCGGCACGGTGCGCGTGCTCAATGGCAATTGGTCCACGGGCACCATCAACATGAATGGCACCAACAGCGATGGCACCATGCCCGATGGACCGGTGGGCGCCGACAGCGGCTTCACCCGTCGTCTGGGCACCGACCTCAGCAACGACCACCCTATTTCCCTGACCTTCGACTCCGCCCTGGCCCAGCGCGATGGCGAGATGCGCGATCCGGCGAGTACGCCGTACATCGGTAATCGCAGCTCCGGCAATTCCCCTCACGTGCCCCTGGAGAACGACCAGGTGCAATGCAACAGCTGTCACGATCCGCATATCCGTGATGCCTCGGACCCGACGGCCAATATCAAATTCCTGCGCCTGAACCGTTTTCAGAAAGTCTCGCCGACGACGACGGCCTTCGACGAAGCCAATGACATCATCTGCCTCGCCTGTCATGACAAGGCCGGCTGGGTGGGGTCGGCCCACGCCACATCGCAGGTCGCCAACGAGACCTACACAGCGAGCGCTGCGAGTCTGCGCGAATTTCCCAACGGCACACAGGTGTGGGAATCGGCCTGTCTGGCCTGTCACGATACGCACACCGTCAGCGGTTCGCGGCGTCTGTTGCGCGAAGGCGTCGACGGACCGACGGGCCCCAGCGGCGCCAAGCTGGGTGGTCAGCCGGCCATCGAAGAGACCTGCTTCGCCTGTCACTCCAGCGATGGCGGAACCCTCACCAGCCAGGGGCTGAACACCGAGGTGCCCGACATCAAGACCGACTTCAACCTGCCCATCCACATGCCGATCCGCAGTTCTGAGCAGGTGGCGGGGATGGAGACGCACGATATCGGCACCGTCGACCAGGATACCCAGGAAACCAATCAGCGTGGCAAGGACTTCATCGAGTCACAGGCGCACCTGGGCAAGTCCAGCATGGGTGGCTCGCTGAACAATCGCCACGTGGAGTGCACCGATTGTCACAACCCCCACCGCGTGGTGCGGCGGCGCCTGTTCAATCAGAGCAACGTCGGCGGCACGCTCGATGCGGCTGCGACCCACGACCACTGGAATACCCCACACAACAATCTGGCCTCGGGTGTGCTGAGGGGCATCTGGGGTGTGGAGCCGGTCTACGCCTCCAACGATTTCAACACCGAGCCGGTGAGCTTCACCGTCAAGCGCGGCGATCCGGGCAACAGCACCTCTACGGCGGTGACCTCGAGCTATCTCACGCGCGAGTATCAGGTCTGCCTCAAGTGCCACTCCAACTATGGCTACGATACCCCTCCCATGCTGGGCGCCAGCTCCGTGACCACGCCATCCGGCGTCAACCACATGACGCAGTACACCAACCAGGCGCGTGAATACAATTCGCCCGATTCCCACAAGGGTGAGTTTGGAAGTGGTGGTGGCGGCATGGGCGGCATGGGCGGTGGCGGTTGCAGCGGTGGAGGCGTGGGTGCCGACGGTGGCGCAGATCCAGCCTATAACAATTGCAATCATCGTGGATGGCACCCGGTGATGAACAATACCGGTCGCGATCCCACTACTCGGAGTGCCAACGCCAACAACTGGACCGCACCCTTCAATGCCGCGGTGGGCACGCAGACCATGTACTGCACGGATTGTCACGGCTCGGCCACGCCCAACGGCACGGTGGACCCCGATGGGCAGGCCAACGAGAACGGTGCCGTATGGGGGCCCCATGGCTCGACCAACTACTTCCTGCTCAAGGGTGACTGGAGCGGTAACAGCCCGGGTGCCGCTGGCGGCGGATCACCCACCAACGATTTCACCGGTCGTCCCGGCACCGGCGACAACGACTTCGGTGTCGACTCGCGCAGTCACCTCTGCTTCAAGTGTCACGAATACGAGCAGTACGCCACCACCTCGGGAACGACTCAGGCCAGTGGTTTCGCCGGCATGGGCTGCATGTGTCTGGGCGGTATGGGTGGCATGGGGGGCGGTAACTTCCATCGCGCCCACGCCGCGCGGGTGACCAACTTCCGCTGCAATCTGTGTCACGTGGCCGTTCCCCATGGCTGGAAGAACAAGAACTTCCTGGTCAACCTCAACGATGTAGGCCCCGAGGGCGGCTTCGCCTCCACCGGCAACCAGGTGCGCAACAACACCACCAGCGCCTATGTCAACGGACCCTATTACAACCGTGCGGTGCTCAAAGTCGTGAGTTTTGCCCGCAGCGGTAATTGGGGTGCGGGCAACTGCGGATCGGCTGGCGCGCCGGGCAATGGCGTGGTCGGTGTGCCCTGGATGAACGGCGGCGGCATGGGTGGCATGGGTGGCGGCGGTGGCGGTTCCGAGGCCTGCAGCAACGTGCCTTGATGTGACCATCGCCCACAATCCACCTCGATCACGCCCCTGATGTGCCTCCTCGCCCGTTCCCATCGCGTGCTTTGCCGTATATGCCATATATCGAGCGGCCTGCTCCTGGTCATGGCCCTGCTGGCCGTGGCCGCCCCCGTCCCGGCGGCGGAGCAGCGCTTCGCCTTCTCGGTCAACGACCTGGACGCCAGTCTCGCCAGCTACCGCGTCGATCCGCAAACCGGCCACCTGCGCTTTCTACGTTACTACCCCCTGGGCAAGTCCACGCCGACGGTGGTGGTGGACCCCTCGGGCCGGTTCGTCTTGGCCACCTCGCAGTCCGTCGACCGGGTCTATGTGTTCCGCCTCGATCGTCTCAGCGGTACCCTGCACCCCGTGTCCGGCTCGCCCTTCGTCACCGGCGGGCGCGCACCCTTCCAGATCCTGTTTCATCCCTCGGGGCGGTATCTCTACATGGCGCACCGCTTTGCCGGCGTCGGCGCCTATGCCTTCGACCCCGAGACGGGGGCCGTCAGCGCCCTGGCCGGTTCGCCCTATCCGGCGGGGCAGCGTACCCGTAGCATCGTGCTGCACCCCAATGGCCGGCTGTTGTATGCGCTCAATGCCTACAGCAACGACCTCTCCGCCTACGCCGTGGAGCCACGGACGGGCGCGCTGAAGGCCCTGCCCGGTTTCCCCGTGCGGGTCGGCGAGATGGGTCAGATCGACTATCTCGCGCAGCAGATGCAGGATGTACCAGACAGCGCCGGTGGCCTGCCCTATCACCTGACCGCGGATCCCGCCGGCCGGTTTCTCTTCATCACCAATGCGGCCTCGGCAAACATCAGCGTGTTTCGCGTCGATGCCGGCAGTGGGGCGGTGGTGGAGGTCCCCGGCAGCCCGTTCTTCACCGGTTTCAACCCCTACAGTGCCACCGTCGACCCGGCGGGCAAGCGCCTGTATGTAACGCGCCCGCGTGACAACCTGGTCGCCGTGCACCGTCTCGATGGGGCCACGGGTCGCCTGACGCCCGTTGCCGGCTCGCCCTTCACCAGTGGTGGCGAGCAGCCCGCCTTCGTCACCTTCAGCCGTGACGGTCGCCGGGCCTACGTCAACAACATGGCGTCCAACGACATCGCCCAGATGGCGGTGGACCCGGCCAGTGGGACCCTCTCCGTGGAGGAGGTGGTGAAGACCCGCTCCGCGCCCTGGTTCTTCACCCTCGCCGACGGCGATACCCCGCCGCCGCCGCGGCCGCCGCGTGTCTACGCCGCCCGCGCGGCCAGGTCGTCGGCGGCGGGCGAGCTGGCCTTGCTCACCCCCGCTCTGGAGACCCTGGCCCGGGCCACCAGTGGCGGTCAACCGTCGGCCGTGGTGGTCAATCCGGTCAACGCCTTCGCCTATACGACCAATGCCGACACGGGGAGCGTCACCACCTACCGGGTGGACGAGAAGCGACCGGCCCTGGCGGCCATCGCGCAGACCCCGGCCGGGGCCGAGCCGCTGGCCGCGGCCACCGACGTCAACGGCTGGTACCTGTATGTGGCCAACCACGGCGACGATAGCCTGTCGGTGTACTACCTCGACCCCGAGGAAGCGGGTAAGCCGAAGCCGGTGCGCGGCTCACCGGTGACCACCGGCAAGGCGCCGGTGGCGGTTCGTCTGGATCCTGCGTCGCGCTACGCCTTCGTGGTCAATCAGGGCAGCGACAACGTCTCGGTCTATCGTTACCGCACCAACGTCACGCCGCTGTATTTCGAGAGCGTGCGCTATGGTTCGCCCTTTGCCACCGGCCACGAACCGAGCGACCTGGTGGTCGATCCCACCGGCCGCTATGCCTATGTGGCCAATGCCGGCGACGACAGCCTCTCGGCCTACCGCATCCATCACCAGACCGGCGCCCTTTCGGCGCTGCCCGGTTCGCCCTTCGCCACCGGGCGCCGCCCGGTGGCCCTGGCGGCGCACCCGAGCGGTGACTTCCTCTACGTGGCCAATGCCGGCAGCCGTGGCCTGCAACGCTATCGGATAGAAAAGGCCCTGGGTGCCGTCGCCCGTGACGGCGCACCACTGGCCCTGCCCGTGGTGCCCAAGGCCCTGCGTATGGATGCCGACGGTGGCCATCTGTCGGTCCTCGCGGCCGACGGCCGACGCGTGCTGACCTATGCCGTGGCGGCCGACGGCACGCTGCGCCTGCAGACCGATGGTCGGCCGGAGCGACCGCTGAGCGATTTCGTCTTCGTCAGCCGCCCCTGAGGGCGCCGCCTTCTCTCTCAATGTTGTAGAATCCCTGCGCCGCACGGTGTCGCTCAGTCCGCACCCGGCAGGCTAAAGGAATGGCCGGGTCGCGCCGTTAAACGGATTTAGACCTTTTCCATTTCGGGCGGCCCGCCGTTCGAGGACCGTTGCAACCAGCCCAAGCGAGTATCGATGAAGCACACCCCGGCAATCCCCCTGCTAGTGATCTTTTTGCTTGCCGCTTCATGGATGAACAGCGCCGTCGCCGACCTGCCCGCCAACCGGGTCTCGGACGTGCGCAACACCAAGCACAACCTGTCCATCAATCCCAGCGCCGCGACACGCAATGTGCAGGCGGTGAGCGAGGAAGAGGTGTGCGTGTTCTGCCACACACCCCATGGCGCCAACCTCAGTGAGGGCCCGCTGTGGAACCGCAACCTCTCCACCGCCACCTACAACACCTTCAATTCGGGTTCCCTGGACGCCACCGCCGAGGGCGTGCCCCTGGATCAGCCCAACGGCGTCTCCAAGCTCTGTCTCTCCTGCCATGACGGCACCATCGCCGTCGGCGCCGTGCGCGTGCTCAATGGCGCCATGGCCACCGGCAACATCGCCATGACCGGGGTCGAGGCCGACGGCACCATGCCGGCCGGCCCCTCGGGCGCCGACAGTGGCTACACCCGCCGACTGGGCACCGACCTGAGCAACGACCATCCCATCTCCTTCCGCTTCGACAGCACCCTGGCGAGCAAGGACGGCGAGCTGCGCGACCCCGCGACCACGCCCCACATCGGTGTGCGCCTGCCCGGCTCCAGCCCCCTGGTGCCGCTGGACAACAACAACGCCGAGGTCCAGTGCAACAGTTGTCATGACCCGCATATCCGCGACGCCAGCGACCCCACCAAGAGCATCAAGTTTCTGCGCCTCAACCGCTTTCAGCAGGTCTCGCCCACCAGCAGCGTGTTCAACGAGACCAACGACATCATCTGCCTGGCCTGTCACGACAAGGCCGGGTGGGTCGGCTCGGCGCATGCCACCGCCGAGGTGGCCAACGAGGTCTACACCGATCCCGCCGCCAACCTGCGCGATTTCCCCAACAGTACCGATCCGGCCGGCCCCACCGCCGTCTGGCAGAGCGCCTGCCTGGCCTGCCACGACACCCATACCGTCACCGGCTCGCGGCGCCTGCTGCGTGAGGGCGTGGACGGCCCCGTCGGCCCCAACGGTGAAAAGCTCGGCGGCCAGCCGGCGATCGAGGAGACCTGCTTCGCCTGCCATTCCAGTGATGGCGGCACCCTCACCAGCCAGGGGTTGAACACCGAGGTGCCCGACATCAAGACCGACTTCAACATGGCCTTCCATATGCCCATCCGCAATACGGAACAGGTCGCCGGCAGCGAAAGACACGACATCGGCACCGTCGGCCTGGACAGCCGCGAGACGACCCAGCGCGGCAAGGACTTCATCGAGTCCCAGGCCCTGCTGGGCAAGGCCAGTCTCGGCGGCAGCCTGAACAACCGCCACGCCGAATGCACCGACTGCCACAACCCCCATCGCGTGGTGCGCCGGCGCCTGTTCACCGACAGCAACCTCAACGGCGTGATGGACGCCGCCGGCACCCACACCCACGACAACGCCGCCCCGCACACCAATCTGGCCTCCGGCGTGTTGCGCGGTGCCTGGGGTGTGGAGCCGGTGTATGCCAACAACGACTTCAACACAGAACCCACGGACTTCGTTGTCAAGCGCGGCGACCCCGGCACCAGCACCAACACCGCCGTGACCGCCACCTATCTCACGCGCGAATATCAGGTGTGCCTCAAGTGTCACTCCAACTATGCCTATGACACACCGCCCGACCTCGGTGCCAGCAGCGCCACCACCCCCTCGGGGGTCAACCACATGACCCGCTACACCAACCAGGCGCGGGAATACAATTCGCCGGACACCCACAAGGGGGAAGGTCAGTCGCTGGGCGCCGATGGCGGTGCCGATCCCCTCTTCAGTACCAACAACCACCGTGCCTGGCATCCGGTGATGAACGACACGGGGCGAACCGCCGCCGTCGGTGGTGGCGGTGTACGCGGTGCCGATGCCAATGCCTGGATCACTCCCTTCAACAACGCCGTGGGTACGCAGACCATGTATTGCACCGATTGTCACGGTTCCAATACCGGCATCGGTACCGTGGACCCGGACCCCGGTCAGGAGAACGGCGCAGTGTGGGGGCCGCATGGCTCGAGCAACTACTTTCTGCTCAAGGGCGACTGGAGCGGCAACGTGCCGGGCTCGGCCGCCAACGACTTCACCGGGCGGCAGGGCACCGGCGAGGACACCGCCTCCAACGACCACCTGTGCTTCAAGTGCCATGAATACGAGCAGTACGCCTCGACCGCCGGTACCACGTTGGACAGCGGATTTAGCGGCTCTTCCTGCGGCATGATGTGCGGCCCCAGTTTCACGCTGGCACGTAATTTCCACCGCTTCCACGTGCAGCAGGTGAGCAACTTCCGCTGTAACCTCTGCCACGTGGCCGTGCCCCACGGCTGGAAGAACAAGAACTTCCTGGTCAACCTCAACGACGTCGGCCCCGAGGGCGGCTTCGCCTCCACCGGCAACCAGGTGCGCAACAACACCACCGCCGGCTACGTCAACGGCCCCTATTACAATCGTGCCGCGCTCAAGGTCTACAGTTTTGCCACCAGTGGCAATTGGCAGGCGGGCAATTGTGGCTCACGGGGCTCCCCGGGCAACGGCCGCACCGGGGTGAGTTGGATGGTCAGCGGCTCGGAGGCCTGCTCCGGTGTGCCGTAGCCGCCCGTGAAGATGCCTGCCAGGGTGTGTCGCGTATTGCGCCGGGGTGCGGCGGCCCTCTTGCTCGGGCTGCTGGCGGGCCAGGCCCTCGCCGCTGGTTTTGCCTTTGGCGTCAACGGCCTGGATTTCAGCCTCTCCCGTTATCGTGTGCAAGACGACGGCAGCCTGCGCCACCTGGGCCATCTCCCCCTCGACAAGGCCACGCCCGCGGTGGCCATCCACCCTTCGGGGGAGTTCGTCCTGGTGCCGTCGAAGACCGCCAGCAACATCGCCGTCTTCCGCCTCGATCGGCACGACGGCGAGTTGGCGCCGGTGGCCGGTTCGCCGTTTCCGGCCCAGGCCACCTCCCCCTTCGCCGTGATCTTTCATCCCAGCGGACGCTACGTCTACGCGGCGGCCCGTTTCAGCGGCGTGGCCGGCTATGCCTTCGATTTGCAGAGCGGCGCACTGACGCCCCTGCCGGGCTCACCCTACGTCGCCGGTGAGCGCACGCGTGCCTTGGTGATGCACCCTTCGGGGCACTTCGTCTATGCCGTCAACGGCTATTCCAACACGCTCTCGGCCTATGCGGTGGACCCCGCCACGGGTGTGCTCTCCCCGCTACCCGGTTCGCCCTTTCCGGTGAGCGATGGCGAGGTCATCGACTATCGCTCGCTGGGCATGGCAGACGTACCGCCCACCGCCGGCGGCATCCCCTACGACGTGGCCATGGATCCGGCGGGGCGCTTCCTCTACGTGGCCAACTGGGCGGCGGCCAGCGTCAGTGGTTTCCGCCTCGATGCCCGCACGGGCGTCCCCCGGCCCATGGCGGGAAGCCCCTTCTACACCGGTTTCAACCCCTATCGCCTGCGGGTGCACCCCAGCGGCCGCTGGCTCTATGTGGCGCAATACGCCTCGGCGGAGATCGCCGCACATGCCATCGACGCCGAAAGCGGGGCCCTGATGCCGCTGCCGGGTTCGCCCTTTCCCAGTGGCGCCAAGGGGCCGGTGGCGCTCACGTTCTCGGCCGACGGCCATCGGCTCTATGTCTCGCACTACGATGCCAACGCCATCGTGCTGCACACGGTGGACCCGCCGACGGGCGCCCTGCGGCAAGGCCCACGGCTGCAGACCCGGCCCGGTCCGTGGGACCTGGCGCTGGCGGAGGACCTGCCCACGGCGATGGCCGAGCCGCGCCTGTTGGGCGTGCAGGAGGGCAGGGCGGTGATGCTCGAGGTGGTGGGTGCCACACCGGCGCCACGCCTGCCGGCGGCGAGCCGGGGGCGCTCGCTGGTGACCGGGCCGCACGGGCGTTTCGCCTATCTCGCCGAGGGCGGGCGGGTGACCACCCTGGCCCTCTCGGCCAAGGGGGCCGTGCCGGTGGCCGGCGGTGTGCTGTCCACCGGTCACCCGGTGCGTGCCATGGCCGTGGACGTCAACGGCTGGTATCTCTACACGGTGAACGACGACGACACCCTCTTAGCCTATGCCATCGACCGCGACAGCGGCATCCCACGCTCCATCCAGCGTGCCCCGGTGCGTACCGGTCGCGGTCCACAGTCGGTGACCCTCGACCCCGCCGCACGCTATGCCTTCGTGGTCAACACGGGGGACGACAGTGTCGACGTCTTCCGCTACCTCGACAGCCGCATGCCCCTGCTCATCGACAGCCGGAAATACGGCTCACCCTTCGCTACCGGCAAGCATCCCACGGCCCTGGCGGTAACGCCCGATGGCCGCTACGCCTTCGTGGCCAACGCCGGTGACGACGACATATCGGCCTACGGCATCCATCACCAGACCGGCGCCCTCTCGGCCCTGCCGGGTTCGCCCTTCGCCACCGGGCATCAGCCGGTAGGCCTGGTGGTGCACCCCTCGGGGCGTTGGCTGTTGGTGGCCAGCAGCGGCGAGCCGGAGATTCGGCTGCACGCCATCGAGACGGAGCTGGGCGCACTCGGCGCGGGGCGGAAATTCGCCCTGCCCGCACCGGCCAAGACCCTGCGGCTGGATGTCGAGGGCAAATCCCTGTGGGTGTTGTCGCAGGATGGCCGGCGTCTGTGGCACTACGCCTTCGATAGTGCAAAGGGGCAGTTGCAACGGCTGGGTGAGAGGGTGTTGTCGCGCCCTATGGCCGATCTGGCGTGGGTTGCCGTGGGCGAATCTCGCAAGTGATGAGCGACTCACCTGAGAGTACGGCCGGATCCTCGTGCTGTGCGGCAATGTAGAGCCCGTTCTCATCCAGCATGGTGTGCAGGTGGGCCTGATTGTGACGGAAGCCGAATTGGTAGTAGATGCGCCCGGTGGGCCTCAGGAAGCGCTTCACGTCGGCGAAGAATCGTTCATGGATTCGCCATAGCGTCTGATCGGCATCGCTGTTGGGGTATTCGATGTTGAACAGGATGACGTCGAATCGCTCTCCCGGGCGAAGGGCGGCAAACAGGTCGCCTCGACGGGTTTCCACGCTGTCGGGCACGCCCAGTCGCTGGGCATTGTGGCGGGTGTTGGCCACCGCCGCGGGCTCGATGTCGGTCGCCACGACATGCGCCCCGCGCCGGGCGGCGAAGACGGCCTGGACACCGGCGCCGGTACCCATGTCGAGCACCGTCTCGCCAGGCACGATGTGGGTGTGCCGCAACAAGGCGAGGGAGTCTGGAGAGGGTTGGAAGACGCCGGGAAAAACCTCGAATCGCAGTCCCTGGACGAGATACAACTGGTGCCGTGAGGGCGGCGGCGCGTGCCCCAGATAGACGAGGTCGGCACCGGCGTCGGTATCGCCAGGCAAGCCTCGGCATCCTGCGAGGATGACGAGGAGGCAGGCCAGGGACAATGAGTATCTCACCAGAGCCCCGGAATGAAGCGATAGCGCACCTTCTCTCGATAGGCGCGGTATTCGGCGAACTTGGACAGATGCCGCTCTTCGGTCAACGCACGCAGCACGTAGATCGTGCCCCAGCCGAGGTAGCCGAAGAGAAGCTTGACGCTCCAGAACTGGCGATAGAAGGCCGATTGCAGCAGCCACAGGGCGAGCTTGCTCACCGTGCCGGGGTGGCGCACCAGGCCGTAGAGGCCGCGGGTCTGCAGTTTCTTCAGGGTGATGTTGGCCACCGAGGGGCCGAGGGAGACGTCGCTGTAGATGTGCACGGCGAGCAGGCCGGCCTCGGCGGCCTTGAGTGCCATGAGCAGGCCGAGGCTGGCGTAGACCAGGTCGCCGGGTTGGCCGCTGGCGACGAAGGGGGCGAAGGCGAACAGCGAGCCGGTGAGCTCGTTGAGTGGGGGATAGCAGCTCAGGCAGGCCAGCCAGCCGCCGATGGTGAGATCGATGGAGCGCGAGCGGTTCTCCAGCCAGCGCGATTCCAGGGCGTAGGCGACGCTGGCGTTGAAGATGTCCATCAGCCACAGCATGGCGATGAGGGCCAGGATCCAGTTGATCCACTGGCCGCCGTCGAGCCCGGCGTAGAGGGTCTGCAGGGTGCCGACGCTGGCCGGCGCCACCTGTTCCACCATCACCGGCAGGAAGTAGGCGCGCATCAGCAGGTTGAGAAAGACCTTGCGGTTGTAGGGCCGGCGCAGGACGCGCAATAGCGGTACAGAGCCGTCGCCGTGACGCAGCCGCCGCCAGAGCTGGCGGCCGATCTGGCGCACGACGTGCAGCATGCGGATGGCGGGGTCGTAGAAGTCCTCGCGCCGAGAGGCCTTGAAGGTGAGGGTGAGGGCGAAGTAGGGCAGGCCGGCCCACAGGTAGACGCGCAGGAACTCGGCGAACAGGCGGTGGGTGCCCTGGTGCTCCCAGCCGGCATACCAAGGGACGGCCAGGTAGAGTTGATAGCCCCCATAGAGCACCACCAGCCACACCAGGTAACGGGCGAGGGCACGGCGCAGCAACTGGCCCGGCGCCATACTGCCGTCGATGGAGAACTCGCCGCGCCCGCGGCATTGTTGGACGAAATGGGCCAGGGCGTACACCGCGGCCAGTCCCAGCACCGGCAGGAAGACATAGTCGCGATGCAGGCCGAGGAGATGGAACGCAGCCAGCGCGGCAGTGGTCACAAGCAGGGAACTGGAGACGTAGAAATGGGGGGGCAAGGCCTGTTGCATGGGGTGTGATTGTGCCCACGAAAGCCGCATGAATCCACTGCGACACCCACTCATCGACGCTCATTCATCATCCGCCCGGGCTATACTGCCGGCCCGCCACACGAGTCTGGATTAGGTATTACATGTTTTCATTCCTGCGCCCCCTGGCGTCTCTCAAACTGACCCTGGTGGGGATGCTGCTGCTCGGCATCGGTGCCGCGCTCAGTTACGACAACCCGGACGAGACCTCCATCTGGGTGCTGGTGGTGCCCCTCGGCCTGCTGGCGCTCAATCTCAGTGCGGCCATCCTCACCAACCCGAAGATCAATCGGCAGCCGGGCCTGCTGGTGTTCCACGTCTGCCTGCTCGGCCTGGTGTTGCTGGCCGGCATCGGCCGCCTCACCCACCTCGACGCCCACCTGGAGATCGCCCAGGGGCAGAGCTTCGAGCCGGGCCTGATGATGGACGTGCGCAAGGGGCCGTGGCACATGGGCAATATCGAGGGGGTGCACTTCACCCAGGGCCGTTTCACGGTGGACTACGCGCCGGGCCTCAAGCGCGGACTGACCCACAGCCAGGTCTTCCTGCCGCAGGCCAATGGCGCGCTGCAAGAGGTGGATGTGGGGGACGACCG
>JANTGX010000001.1 GCA_024762755.1 Gammaproteobacteria bacterium | reverse complement strand
GCGTCTCCAGCCTGTTCGGCATCAACGGCGCGCGCGACCGCGTGGACCTCGGCGGCTTCGGCGAGAACGGCACCAGCAACACCCTGATCCTGCTCAATGGCCGCCGCCTCAACGACCTCGACCTGCAGGGCGCCAACCTCGCCGCCATCCCCCTGGAGAGCATCGAGCGCATCGAAATCGTGCAGGGCAGCGCCAGCGTGCTGTATGGCGACAACGCAGTGAGCGGCGTCATCAACATCGTCACCAAGAGCGCCTTCGACGGCGAGGCGGCCAGTGCCGAGCTCCAATATGGCAGCTTCCAGACCCGCCGCCTGCGCGCCAACCTGCAGCAGATGGCCGGTGACAGCGCCCTGTCCCTCGCCCTCGACGGCCTCAAATCCGACGGCTATCGTGACAACAATGCCCAGGAAGACCTCTCGCTCATGGGCGAGCTCAGCCATCAGTGGGGCGACGCCGTGGCCGGCCTGCGCCTCAATGCCAATCGCGAGATCCTCGAACTCCCCGGCTCCCTCAATGAGCCGGAATACCAGGCGGATCCCACCCAGTCCAATGCCCGCGACAAGGCCCGCGAGCACCGCTACACCACGGAGCTGTTCGTCGAGGACGCGGGCTACGCCGCCGAGCTGGCCCTGCGCAACAAACACCAGGCCTATCACGCGCCGGACGATTTCGGTGGCATCTTCGACAGCAAGGGCGACCTGCGCACCCTCTCCCTCACCCCGCGGGTCAAGCGCCACTATGGCCGCCACGCCCTGATCGGCGGCGTCGACCTCTACCGCAGCGACCTCGATGCCAGCTCCACCTATCGCAGCCCGTTCTTCAACAGCGACAACCGCCAGCAGGTGAAGCAGGACAGCGACGGCCTCTACCTTACCGACGCCATCGCCCTCGGCGAACGGAGCCAGCTCAACCTGGGCCTGCGCCGGCAGTGGATCCGGGTCAAGGCCGACCAGGTGAGCAGTGGCAACGACCGTCGCCGCGACGGCATCAACGTGTGGGACATCAGCCTCAGCCACCGCCACAACTACGGCGCCACCAACTACCTGCGCGTGGCCAAGAGCTTCCGCGCCCCCGTACTCGACGAGATGTGGAACTACAGCAGCGGCGACCTGAGCCTGATCAAGCCGCAGTCCGCGCGCCATTACGAGATCGGCACACGCGCCCACTACGCCAACGGCCTGCAGACCAGCCTCCGCCTGTTCCGCATGAACCTGGAAGACGAGATCGCCTACGACCTGGCCAGCTTCGCCAACGTCAACCTGGACAAGACCCGCCGTGACGGCCTCGACTGGAATATGCGCCTGCCCGTGGGTGACGCCTACACCCTCGAGGCCGGCTATGCCTGGCGCCACGCCACCTACCGTGCCGGCAGTCACGAGGGCAAGGAGGTACCCCTCGTGCCGCGCAGCAAATTCACCCTCGGCCAGCAGTTCGACCTCGCCCAGAACCAGCGGCTGGGCCTGGACGTGATCTACACCGGCAGCCGCTACTTCGGCAATGACGACGGCAATGCCGGCAAGCGGATGTCGCCCTACACCCGCGTGGACCTCAGCTATCGCCACGACATGGGCCGCTGGCACGCGCGCCTGCTGGTGCAGAACCTGACCGACGTGAAGACCGCCGACAGCGGTTTCTATCGCGGCAGCAAGCCCAATCCCTATTACTACTACCCGCTGCCCGAGCGCGCCTTCTACCTGCAGCTCGGCGCCAAACTCTAGGCGGCGCGAGACAGTGGCGCAGGCGGGCGCGGTGACGTTGAGATGACACCCGGCGGAGGCATGGCGCAGGGCGCGCCCGCGTCACCCGCGGGGCCGCCCTGGCGCCTGTTGGGCTTCGTCGTGCTCTCCCTGCTGCTGCACGCCCTGCTGCTGGCCGGACGAGGCCCGGCCGTGCCGCCGGCCGCCCTCGGCGCACCCTACATCCGTGCCGTGCTCACTCCCCAGTCGCAGGCCGGGGAGCCTGCCGGGGAAGGCATGGGCGAGAGGCCTGGGGAGCGATTTGGAGAGGGCACCAAAGCGCATGCCGGAGAAGACAGCACGGCAGAGACCCAGCCATCCGCCGAGGAGAGCCCCACACCGAAGGCCGCCGGTCGGGCATCGAGCAGGATCGCTGGCCCGGCCGAGCCGCGGGCAGCAAAGGCCGCCGCTGCAGATATCGACAAACCCGCCCGACGCCCCCTCGCGCCACCGGCCAAGCCGCCACCGCGGCCGACCAGGGCCCGGGCAGCAACGCCCAGCGTCGCGGCAATGCCCACCGAGGCGTCCCCCGTCGGCGCAATGGGCGAGGCGAGCCGCTCGAAGCCCGCCGCCGCAGCCGACACCCAGTCGGCCCGCCGCGAGGCCCTGCGCAATCAATTACTCGGCGCGTTGCGCAGCCGCCTGGCGCGCCACCTGACCTATCCGCCGCGGGCGCGGCGGCGCGGTTGGGAGGGGGAGGTGCTGCTGGGCCTGCGCATCGATGCCGACGGCCGGCTACGCGACATCCGGCTGCTGCACAGCTCCGGCCACGCGGTGCTGGATCGGGCCGCCCTGCGCGCCCTGCACCGGGTGGAGCGCCTGCCCCTGCCGGCGGACTTCGCCCCTCTGCAACTGCGTCTGCCGGTGATCTACCGGCTGCAGGCGGGTTGAGCCCGTGGCGCCGCACGGTCGGCATGGGACTCGACGCAGCCCGGACAAGCGCGGGGCCTCACGGCGACCGATGCCGGCGCACCGTCTCCAGGGCCTCGCACAGCTGTTGCGCGCCCTCCAGCAGGCGCAGCGTGGGGCGCTGCAGCAAGTCGGCCGGCAGACCGATGAGCTGGCCCTCGCGCACCGCACGCAGCTGTGGCCAGCGCCGCCAGAAGGCGGTCCAGTCCTCGTCGGCGTCGGCACGCACACCGCGCACGATGACCTCCGGGTCCGCCGCCAACACCGCCTCGATGTCCAGGGTGGGCACCAATACCGGCAGATCGGCGAAGACGTTGCGCCCGCCGCACAGGCGAATCACCTTGCTGATCAGGTGTTCGCCGTTGATCGTCAGCAGTGGGCGATGCCAGATCTGGTAGAACACACGCACCGGCGGCCGCTCGGCGTAGCGCGCGCGCAGATCCTGCAGACGCCGGCGGAAGTCGGCGGCAACGCGCGAGGCCACGACCTCGGTACCGGCCAGGCGACCGAGGCGTTGCAGGTTGCTGGCGATGTCCTCCAACCGACGCGGCTCGCTGAGGAACACCGTCAGCCCCAGGCCGCGCAACTGCTCGGCCAGGCCCGGCGGGTTGCCGCTGGCCCAGCCCACCACCAAGTCCGGGCGCAGGGCGAGGATGGCCTCCAGGTCCAGCGCATTGTAGCCGCCGACGCGCGGCAGGCGGCGCGCCGCGGGCGGATAGTCGCTGTAGTCCACCACCCCCACCACGCGATCGCCGGCGCCGGCGCTGAACAACAGCTCGGTGGCGTGTGGCGCGAGGCTGACGATGCGCTGCGCCGGCCGCGCGAGGCGTACCGTCTCGCCGCTGTCGTCGGTCACCTCGAGGGGGCCGGCGGCGGCTGGCGGCGACCATGGCAAGGCCACGGAAAGCAGGCAGAACAACAGGATGGCGGCGTGCTGCATGGGGTCTCCCGACGCGTGATCGACGGCAGTATAGCGCCATGCGCGAGCTGATCCTCGGCGGCGCTCGTTCGGGCAAGAGTCGCCTGGCCCAGCAACGCGCCGCGGACAGCGGCCTGGCGGTCTGCGTCATCGCCACGGCCAGTGCGGAGGACGAGGAGATGGCCACGCGCATCGCCCGTCACCGCGCCGAACGCCCCGCCCACTGGCGCACCGTGGAGGAGCCCCGGGACCTGGCCGGCGCCCTGCGCGCCGAGGCCGCCGCCGACCGCTGCCTGCTGGTGGACTGCCTCACCCTGTGGCTGAACAACGTCCTCGCCGACGATTTCGCGGCCCACCGACGGGCCCTGTTGACGAGCCTCCCACACTTGCCCGGCCGGCTCATCCTGGTAGGCAACGAGGTGGGCCTCGGGGTCATCCCCTTGGGTCGCCTGACGCGCCGCTTCGTCGACGAAAACGGCCGTCTGCACCAGGACCTCGCCGCCCTCTGCGACCGCGTCACCCTGTGCGCCGCCGGCCTGCCATTGACCCTGAAACCGGCGCCGGGCTGACCCGGCGCCCCCATCGACGAGGAACACGCCATGAACGAAGACTGGCTGCAGCGCCCCGCCGCCGCCCTCGACCCCGCTGCCGGGGCCGCCGCCGAGGCCCATCAGCGGCAGCTCACCAAGCCGCCGGGGGCATTGGGCCGACTGGAGGATCTGGCCATCTGGCTGGCCGCTCGCCAGGCCAGTGCTAGCCCTAGTTGCGAGCGGGTCGCCATCTGCGTCTTCGCCGCCGATCACGGCCTGGCCGAGGCCGGGGTATCGGCCTTCCCGCAGGCGGTCACCGGCGAGATGGTGAAGAACTTCGCCCGCGGCGGGGCCGCCATCAACGTCCTCGCGCGCGGCCTCGGCGCCCGCCTGGAGGTGGTCGATCTGGGCTGCGTCAACGACCCCGGCCCCCTGGCCGATGTGCAGCGGGTACACCTGGGGCCCGGCACGGCCAACGCCCTGCTCGGCCCCGCCATGACCACCGAGCAGTGTGCCAGCGCCCTGTACGCCGGGCGCCAGGCGGTGCAGCGCGCGCTGAACACCGGCGCGCAGCTCCTGCTCGGCGGCGAGATGGGCATCGGCAACACCGCCAGTGCCAGCGCCTGCGCCTGCGCCCTGCTCGGCCTGCCGGCCAGTGCCCTCACCGGCCCCGGCACCGGCCTGGACGCCGCCGGCGTGGCGCGCAAGGCGGCCATCGTGCAGCAGGCCGTGGATCGCCACGCCGGGGCCGGCGACGATCCCCTCGAGATCCTGCGCCGCCTGGGTGGCTTCGAGATCGCCGCCCTCACCGGCAGCTATATCGCCGCGGCGCAGCGCGGGCTGCCGGCCCTGGTCGACGGCTTCATCACCAGCGTCGCCGCCCTGCTCGCCGTGCGCATCCAGCCGACGGTGCGCGATTGGCTGTTGTTCGCCCACCGCTCGGCCGAGCCCGGTCACCGGCGTGTGCTCGAGGCCTTGTGCGCCGAGCCCCTGCTCGACCTCGGCCTGCGCCTGGGCGAAGGCAGCGGCGCCGCGCTGGCCGTGCCCCTGCTGCGCCAGGCCTGCGCCCTGCATCGGGACATGGCCACCTTCGCCGAGGCGGGGGTGAGCGACACCCCGACGCCGTCGTGAGCGGGCCGTCGCTGATCGTCGACCTGCTGCGCCACGGCGAACCCTGCGGCGGACCACGCTACCGCGGGCAGACCGACGACCCCCTCACCGGCCGCGGCTGGCTGCAGATGTACCGCGCCCTGCACGGTGACTGCCCCTGGGACGCCCTGGTCAGCTCGCCCCTGAGCCGCTGCCGGGCCTTCGCCGAGCGCCTGGCCGCGCGCCACCGGCTGCCACTGCTGCTGGCGCCGGGCCTGACGGAGATCGACTTCGGTCGCTGGGAGGGCCTCACCGCCGCCACCCTGATGCAGCACGAGGCCGCCGCCCTGGGCCGCTTTTGGCGCGATCCCGTGCGCCACACCCCACACGGCGGCGAGACCCTCGGCGACTTCACCGCGCGCACCATCGACGCCTGGCAGGCCCTGTTGGCGGCACCGCCCGGGCGGCACCTGTTGCTGGTCACCCACGGCGGCACCATCCGCGTCCTGCTGCACCACATCCTGGGCATCCCGCTGCTCAAGCTGCACCAGGTGGAGGTGCCCTACGCCTGTCGCAGCCGCCTGCATGTGTCGCGCGTGGACGGCGTGCCCAGCGCCCGCCTGGTGGCCCATGGGGCACAGCCATGAAGGCCTGGTGGGCCGCGCTGCAGTTCCTCACCCGCATCCCGACGCCGCGCCTGACGCACTACGACGCAGCCCTCGGTGGGTGTTCGGCGCCGTTCTTCCCCCTCGTCGGCCTGCTCATCGGCTTCCTGCTCTGGGCCGCGGCGGGTCTCGGCGCCGACCTGCCGCCGGGGGTCCTCGCCGCCCTCTTACTGGTTTTTTGGGTGGGAATCACCGGCGGCCTGCATCTGGACGGCCTGGGCGACAGCGCCGATGCCTGGCTGGGTGGCCACGGTGACCGCGCGCGCAGCCTGCGCATCATGCAGGACCCCCGCTCGGGTGCCGCCGCGGTCATCGCCATCGGCCTGTTGCTGATCCTCAAGTTCGCTGCCCTGCAGGCCCTGCTGACGAGCACCCAGGACGGCGCCCTGCCACTGGCCCTGCTGCTCGCCCCGAGCCTCGGCCGCGGTGCCGCGCTGGCGCTCTTCCTCACCACCCCCAGCGCGCGCGACGATGGCTTCGGCGCCGCACTCACCCGTCACCTGCCGCGCCGTGCCGCCTGGGCGGCGGTCATCGCCAGCGCCCTCGCCGCCCCCCTGCTGGCCGGTGTGGCCGGGGTTTGGGCCGTGGCCCTGGTGTGCGCCCTGACCGTGGCCCTGCGCGCCCTCAGCCTGCAGCGTCTCGGCGGCAGCACCGGCGACGTGGCCGGCGCCCTGACCGAGATGGCCGAGGCCGCGGTGTTGCTCGCCCTGCTCGGCACGGACTAGGTATGTATGTGCTTGTGTATGCCGACTTCGGCAACTATACTCTTCTCATCCCCACGAGCAGCCACCGACGAGGACACCGACATGGCCGAACTCCTGCGCAAGCAATTCCTGGTCACCGAGGAGAATGTCAGCAAACTCAGCCTGATCTCCCGCAACGAGGGCATCTCGGCCACCGAGGTGGTGCGCCGGGCCATCGACGCCTACCAACCCGCCGGCGAGACCGACGAGGAGGCCCCGGAGGCACTCATGGAGCTGGTCGCCGAGCGTCTGAAGGAGGCCATCGAGTCCACCCGACGGGCCAATCACACCGTGGAGGACGCCCTGCGCAGGCTCTCCGCCAACGAGCCCGCGCAGGAGAACGATTGATGGCCGGCTGGAAGGAGATCCTGCGCGAGATGCTGACCCTGAGCGACGAGGTGAAACGCCTCAACCGCCTCACCGAGACGCTCTCCGCGCGCACCATCGACATGGACAAACGCCTGGTACGCCTGGAGACCATGGTGGAGATCGCCCAGCACCGCCGCCGATTGGAGGACGACTGATGGGGCACCGCCTATCGAAGATCTACACCCGCACCGGCGATGCCGGCGACACCGGCCTGGGCGATGGCAGCCGCGTCGCCAAGGAGGCGCCACGCATCGAGGCCATTGGCGAGGTGGACGAGCTCAACAGCCAGCTCGGCGTGCTGCTCAGCCAGGCCCTTCCGGACGACATCGCCGAGCCCCTGACGCGCATCCAGCACCACCTCTTCGACCTCGGCGGCGAATTGAGCATCCCCGGCCGCGAGGCCCTGCAGCCGACCCACGTGAGCTGGCTGGAGACGCTCCTCGACCGACTCAACGCCGAGCTGCCCCCGCTGAAGGAATTCATCCTCCCCGGCGGCAGCCCGGCGGCGGCACAGGCCCATGTGGCGCGCAGCGTCTGCCGCCGCGCCGAGCGCCGTCTGTTCGCCCTGCACCGCCAGGAACCCGTCTCCGGCCCCGCCCTGGGCTACCTCAACCGGCTCTCCGATCTGCTGTTCGTCATCGCCCGATGCCTCAACCGCCACGCCGGCCGCCCCGACGTGCTCTGGCAGCCGGGACAGGCCACTAGGGATCCAGGCAATAAATCCTGAAACGACTCCTTTGCATGACCAACGGCTGTCAGAATCCGACTTGCCGGTTTGATCCACTAAAATAGCTCCGCGCCTTTCGCATTCCGGACATTGATGAAGCGTTCAAACTCGGCCTTTCGTATCGAAGCACTGGCAAAATCGCCGCGATCAATAGCAAGCCGTTCCAATGGATCGAGCCCCCTCTAGAACATGCAACCATGATGAATAGGTCGAACTGTCAGCAGATGGATACGATAATGCTCAGTCAACCGGCCCCGAACCGCCTGGACCTTGTACACAATGGTTTAAATAATCGCCTGCCGCCTCAATGCCCCAGCAACCCAGATACTGCGTATTCACGCGGACAACCGTGAAGTTTTGTATGTAAAGAGAAAAATGTAGCTTCTAGGCTTTGTGACGCGGATCACGTGACGCATTTTCCTGTGAGCGATGATACAAGGCAGATACAGAGTTTAGCGTCTCGTGACCAATTTTGGAGCACTGATGTGAATATGCAAATAACGAATCGGGTCATTATTGCTACGAAGCAACGCAATAGGAAGAAGGTGCCCGCAGCCAGAAGCATAGCGTTATCATCCGATTGGCTACTTGCTGGTGGGATTCGGCGCATGAGTCGCTTGTTGTCCGCCGTGTTTGTGATGCTGCTTACTGCTGGGAACGCTCAGGCGATGCCAGAAGTGACTTTTATTGATCAAAGCGGGATAGCCGTCGACGGTGTACCGGTGACCTTTGCGCAGGTATTTTCGGAGGGCGAGGTACCTGTGGGTTCGGGCGTTGTTGTCAAGGTTGGGGGCGCGCAGTTGCCAACCCAAGTCGATGTCAAGGCGACTCACCGCGATGGCTCCCTGCGTCACGCCGTGATCACGACTGAATTGCCGCCATTACAGGGGGGCGACCAGCTGGCATCTGAGCTGACGAAGGGTGATGTAACGGCGGTCGGCGTGCCTGTGAGCGCCGCAGACCTGCTCGATACGTCTTTTGATGCGGTGATCGAGCTGACCCTTGATGGGGTGGTGTATACCGCTTCGGCTCGAAATGCCCTGAATGTCGATAGCAGCCATCGCTGGTTATCAGGTCCACTAGTGACGGAATTTCTGCTTAAAGAAAAATTCACCACGGAAAATGGTGTAGCACATCCGCATCTGACGGCGCGTTTTGATATCAGGGCTTATCGTGGCTTGGGTACGGTGCGTGTAGACGCCATTGTTGAGAACAACTGGACCTATGTTCCCGAACCACGGAATTTTACCTACGACGTCCGTGTTCTGGTGGGAGGGCGGGAGGCTTACCGCCAGGGCCAGCTGACGCACTATCAACGTGCGCGCTGGCACAAGGTATTCTGGTGGGGCACGCAGCCAAAGATATACGTTCGTCACGACGTAAAATATTTACAGCAGACCAAAGCGGTGCCGCACTATGATCCTGCGTTAACCATTCCGGAGGATGTGCTGGAGAGCCAGGGGAAGACTGTCTATGAACCCATGGGGCTTGCGGATATGCGCAATCGGTTGCGGATGTCTGCTGGGGGTGCAGATTTCAGCATCGCACCATTACCCCGTTGGGCGGCACGTTATATCGTGAGTGGGGATTACCGTGCCTATCGCAGCGTGCTTGCCAATGGGGATGCTGCCGGCTCCTATGCCGCTCACCTACGGGATATCAATACCGATTTGCCAGTCTCACTGGACGACTACCCGAATGTGACCGGGGATTCACGACAGAATCCCAATGACAATGTTATTGCACTATGCTCAACTGATTGTGCTATTCCTCATAGCAAAGATACCGCGCACCAACCTTCCTTTGCCTTTCTTCCCTATTTGCTGACCGGAGATCACTTTTATCTGGATGAACTGTTGTTCTGGGCCAATGGGAACATGATTTCAGCCAGTCTTGGCAAGCGTCAGTATGGAGATGGGCTGCTAAAGGGAGAGGAAGTTCGCGGCCAGGCCTGGGGCCTTCGCACCTTGGCACAAGCTGCATACATTACACCCGACAATCATCCCATGAAGGATTATTTTGGTGACCGGTTGCAGCGCAATCTGGATTACTACCTACAGCAATTCCCCAATAATCCAGACGCCAACAAGCTCGGCGCCTTGCCACACCATCGTGAACTGGATACCTCTGCACCCTGGATGGATGACTTTTTCACATGGGCGACGGGTTATATCGTCAATTTGGGATTTGACGAATTCCTGCCCATGTTGCAATGGAAGTCCAAGTATCCCGTGGAACGGATGAGTTCGCCAGACGACGTCTACTGTTGGATCTTTGGCGGTGTGTATCAACTGGCGATTGGCAAACATGTGTATGGCATTGTCGCCACACCGGATGACTGGTATCAGAGTCTGGGGGAGGTATACCTGAATACCTTTGGTAACAAGCAGGACAGCCAGGGAACCTATGTCAAGGATATGGCCTGTGGCGGGCAGGAAATGGCCAATTGGCTGACTGAAACCGACCCTTATGGCAATAAGGTGTATGCGGCGGGTGAAATGGCGGGACATTCATCAAACCCGGAGGGCTACCCGTCCAATCTACAACCTGCGCTGGCGCTTGCCGTCGACTATGGTTACCCCAATGCCGATGCCGCCTGGAATAAGCTGGTCGGTCGAATGAAGTACCCTCGCGATTTCAGTGATCCGAGCTCGAGAGATTATGCCAGTGATCCACAGTTTGCTATTACCCCACTTTCACTGGATTCGGCTTTGGGTGGTCCAAAGGTGAACTTTTCGGCAGATAGCTTCGAGGTTCCTGCAAGTGGTATTGCCAACCTGAGCTGGTCTGTTGCTTCCGCCGACGGGTGCGTGGCAAGTGGTGCGTGGTCTGGGCAAAAAGAGTTTAGCGGAACTTACGCCACAAGCGAATTACAGAGTGATGCGGTATATACCTTGAAATGCTCTGGGAGTGGTGGTGAAACGACACGTTCGGTGCTGATCAGGGTATCGGGGAGCGATAATGGTAGTAATAGTGGCGGTAGCAGCAGTACCGCTGGCGGTGGCAGTAGCAGTGGCGATAGTAATAGCAGTGGTGACAACGGAAACGGAGACGCCGCGAGTACAGTGGTTGATGCCACTACTGTTGCCCAAAAGATCGGCGCCGGTGCAACCACCCCCTGGGGACTCATCCTTTTGAGTATGTTGCTGATGTATCGCAGTCTTGTATCTCGTCTCCTGGACAGGAAAGGCGGCAGGAATTTTCACCTGCTGCTCGTTGGCGGACTTGTGCTGGCGAGCAGCATGGCCCATGCAGCACCCGGTCTGGTGATGCACTGGGATTTCGATGGGCTGACCGACGCCACTATCATCGACCGCAGCGGGCTGGGTAACGACGGAAAGTCCAAAGAGATCCCGGTGTCCGACACGGGTATGCTCGGAACCGCCATGCAGTTCGACAGCACACGGAGAGACCGGGTCTCTGTGCCGCTCAGTGGCCTTTCCAACAGCGAGTTGAGCATCGCCTTTTGGGTGCGAAGCAATGGTGAAGGTGATCGATCTCGGGTCATTCTGTCGTTTATGTCCGATGACATGCTGACCGAGCAACTACGGATCTTCAATCTGCGCGATCTAGGGATGACATTCCTCAAGAAACCAGTCACTGACAGGGATGTCAGCACGGGTATTGCCCTGGATGACGGTGGCTGGCACCACGTGGCAGTGACATGGCATAAACGTAATGGCGTGCTGGTGATCTATAAGGATGGCGTGGAAGCCTTCCGGGCCGAGGACATCGGTCGTACCCAGGCACTGGATGTATCCGGAAAGCTCAGTGTCGGTGTATACAATGGGAAATACAGCACGGAATGGGGCAATGCGTTGAACGGTGCCCTGGACGACTTGCGTATCTATGCCCGAACTCTATCCCCCGACGAGGTTTCGTGGCTTGCCAGCGCCTTGCCGCTGAATGATGGTACTGCGCCGCAGATACCTGCAGGCTTACACGTGGTCGCCGTCTCTCCGCAGGAGAGTTACCTGAAGTGGGATATTCCCGTAGATGATATGTTTGTCGCCGGTTATGACATCTATCGCGACGATGCACTCATTGGTACAACAGGCACCAGCGGATTCATTGATCGGTCCATGCCGCCTGGTACGACACATACATACCAAGTCACGGCCTTCGATGGTGCAGGCAACGAATCAGCGCGATCGAAAGCCGTGATGATATCTGCCCCGGCGGCCAGTAGTAGCGTGCTCGATAGCTTGCCGGCCGGGCACTGGTACGAGGTACCGGAGTCCAGTATCTATAGCCAACTCGGTGGTATCAAACCAAATGTCATGGAACCCTGGAGTGGTGCGGCCTATGATACCAAACGCGATCGTCTTGTGGTTTGGGGTGGCGGGCACAACAACTATTATGGCAATGAGCTCTATGCTTTCGATATAAACTCACTGCATTGGCAGCAGCTCACATTGGATACCCCAGCTGATCAGCGTCAATTGAATTCAGACATCTACCTTGATGGCCTTCCTTCCTCCCGCCATACATATAACGGTCTAGAATACCTTCCTAATATCGATCGCTTCTTCAGTGCCGGTGGCTCAGTACCCGGGAGTGGTGGTTGTCAGGGTGCAACATGGCTGTATGATTTCGATGAGGTTCCTGCTGAGAGTGGTTGGCAGAAGGTGGCAGATGGTCCGGGTGGCTGCGGCAATTTAACCGCCTACGATTCGGTTACCGGCCACGTCTGGCTCGTCAAGGATGGCAAATTGCAGCGATACGATCCACTCAATCCCTCGGATCCATGGAATACCTATCTCGATAACGCGGACTTTGAGTATTACATGACAGGGGCCATCGATCCGAATCGTCGCAAACTGGTCTACATCGGTGGCACGAATTATGGTGGGCCTGCCATGACCGTCGTGTACGACATCGCCGACCCCGCTTCGGTGTCCGGTGGATGGAGCCCCACAACGGGAGCAAACGAGATCGAGGACTCGAAAGCCGCTGGTTTTGTCTTCGATCCAAAGACCGACCGCTTCGTTGCCTGGAATGGCGGAGATAAAGTCTATGCCCTGGATCCAGATTCCCTGGTGTGGTATCGCATGGATGCCGCCAAAAGTAACTTGGTTGTCCCCAGCCGACCCAGCGCCATGGGAACCTATGGCCGCTTTCGCTACATACCTTCGAAAAACCTCTATGTGCTGGTCAATGCCATTGACCAAAATGTCTTCCTCTATAAGCTGGCAGAGGGTAGCGGTTCCTCCACGCCATATCCTTCATTGGATTTTACTTCCAGTGCCGCCAGTGTGGACAGCGGTTCAAGTGTAAGTTTGCGCTGGTCTTCGTCCGATGCGGGAAAATGCGTGGCCGACGGTGGCTGGTCAGGAATCAAAGGACCTTCTGGCAGTGAGACTGTGGGGCCGCTAAGTGCAGATACGCGCTTCGTGCTGACCTGCGAAGGTAGTGCCGGCAATGCTGTGCGTAGTCTTACGGTTACGGTAAACGCAGCACCAGACGGTAGCGCCGGGAATGTGGCGGGAGGACTAAATCCTACCTCTGGCGGCGTGGATAATTCGTCGGGCAGTACTGGCTCTGGTGATGTGGCTGCTGATGGTGATACCGGAGAGGACGCTGCTCTACAGCCGGATCATCTTGAGAATAGTGGTTCGGTTTCTGGAGGGAGTATTGATGCCTGGCAACTGCTTACCTTAGTTTTTATGCTAGCACCCAGCCTTACTCGAAAGACACGCAGATTCTGAGATAGGTATAGTTCCTGAACATGGCTGTTGATTATTTACAGGGAGAGAAATAGGTAGGTTATACGAGATACCGAATCCTTTCGGGCTTGACGTATTTATATATTGCAACACGGCTATCCAATAAACCTCATTTTGTCATGCCGGATTCGATCCGGCATCTAGCAGCGTATGAAATCACTGTATTCCAGGGCAAGTCCGAAATGACTGAAAGAGATTGTCGGGAATCATGTATCGAAGCTACTTGATCTTGCTGCTTGGCCCGCCAATTGTGGCTGTGATGCTCAGCAGGAACTCGTACATTTGGTATTAGAAATTTTATTAGAAGTTTGTTCTGCAGTGTTCAGAGTCCCGGTAGCCGTGGCCGCGCTAAAGACTCACCAAATAATTGACCATATTACCTACAAGGCTATTGGTTTAGAAATATTCTGCCTCGCTGAAGGCTGAACGGCGATCCCGAATGAACCCTAGGGACTTTTCGCCAGCGGACGATACAGGCAGGGAGAACCGACACCTCCTGTCGCCAACCCCATTGAGCCGCCCATGCAACTCCCCCCCTTCAACGCCGCCCTTAACGGCATCGCCAATGGCCAGCAGGGCCTGCGTCGCGCCGCCGCCGAGATCGCCAACCAGCCCGACGCAGGCCCCCAGGCGACGGCACAGTCGCTGCTCGAGCTGCGCGCCGGACAGCGCCAGGTCGAGGCCTCGGTGAAGGTGTTGCAGGCGGCCGACGGCCTGCTCGGCAGCCTGCTCGACGTCGAGGCCTGAGGTCCGCCATGCAGATCGGCCACAGCCGCCCGGGCCCGATGCCGCCGCAGCGACCAGCGACGGATACACCAGCCGAGACGACGAAGGGGAAACTAACGGGGAATCACGGGGGCGCCGGGACGGCGCTGAGCGACGAGCAGCGCGCCGTGGTAGACAAGCTCAAGGCGCGCGATCGTGAGGTGCGCGCCCACGAGGCGGCACACAAGGCCGCCGCCGGCGGACTGGCGCGCGGTGCCGCCAGCTTCAGCTACCAAGTGGGACCAGACAATCGACGCTATGCGGTGGGAGGCGAGGTGAGCATCGACACCTCGGCGGTGGCCGACGATCCCCGTGCCAGCCTGCGCAAGGCCGAGGCCATCCGCGCCGCCGCCCTGGCACCAGCGCGGCCGTCGGCACAGGATCATGCCGTGGCGGCACGCGCGGCGCAGATGGCCGCCAGCGCACAGCGCGAACTGTTGCAGCAAGCGCCCGCCAA
Organism: Gammaproteobacteria bacterium; assembly: GCA_024762755.1. Lineage (GTDB taxonomy): Bacteria > Pseudomonadota > Gammaproteobacteria > SZUA-152 > SZUA-152 > JANTGX01. Next base: position 17,985 of record JANTGX010000001.1, on the reverse strand, counting down.
GGGGGCGCAACGCTATGCCGAGATCGGTGCCGAGTTGGAGGACAGCGGCACCAGCCTGGCCGGTTTCGACGCCATCGCCTGAGACACTCAGCACTCAGCACTCAGCACTCAGCACTCAGCACTCAGCACTCAGCACTCAGCACTCAGCACTCAAATTCTACGAGGGCAGGAAATCGATGGGGTAGGTGACGACCAGGGTGTCGACGTCACGCGCGCCGAAGTTGAGCATCTTCACCCGTGAGACCAGCTTGCGCTCCAGACGCGGGTTGTTCAGCTCGCTGGAGACGATACGGCACTTCGTCACCTTGCCCGACGGCGCAATGGTGATCTCCAGCACCACCTTGCCTTGCAGGGTGGGGTCCTTGCGCAGTGCGCGGCTGTAGAGGGAATAGATGGCGCCCTTGTTGCGATCGAAGACCAACGATACTTCTTCGTAGGTGCGCGAGGGTTTCTTGCCGGGCTTGGCCGCGGCCTCCGCCGGCTTGGCCGCAGCGACCAGTTCCGACGGACTCTCCACCTGGGTGATCTGCCGCCCGGCCAACTCGCTCCGCCCCACGCCACTGCTCAGGCCGGAGGTGTCGATGCCACCGCTGCTCGCCGGGCCCGCGGTGAGCACCTTGCGGGCGCGCGGCTTGGCCGCCTTGGCCCCCTTCACCAGGGGCTTGCCCTGCTTGAGTTTGGGCACCTCGCGCAGATCGGCCAACTCGTCGGAAAAGGCCAGCAGGCCCGTGCTCGCGGCCTTCTTCCGCGCCTCGGCGACGCGATCCACCTTGGGCTTGGGCGGTACGACCTTTTTCGGTTCCGGCTTCTTCGCGACCTTTTTCTTTTCCGGCGGTTTTTTCTTCTTTTCCTCTTTCTTCTTCTCCGCCTTCTTTTCTTCCTTCTTCTTTTCGACCGGCTTGGGTTTCGGCTTCGGCTTGGGCTTCTGCTTCTCCATCACCAACTGGGCCAGGCGCGGTGGCAGCGGTTCGACCTTGTTACGGTCTTCCTTCGGCACCGGGATGAAGGGGATCACCACACTGAGCACCACGGTCACCGCGAGCACCACGATGAGGATGCGTTTGAGCAAGCCATCGTCGTCGGGTAGCGGCGTCCAGGGCAGGATGTACTGGCGGTAAAGACTGGCCATGGACTATCCCTCGCCCTCGGTCTTGTGCAGCACGGCGAGGGAGATGTTGCCGTAGTTGGCCTGGGTGCAGGTGAGCATGATGCGCTTGAGCAATTTGAAGGGGATGGACTTGTCACCGAGGATGGTGACCTCGCGCATCACCGGCTTGCCGTCGGCACCGGTCTGCGTCAGCTTGCGCTTGGCCAGATTCTCCAGCTCGGCCTTGAGCGCGGGAATGGGCTTGTCGTCATTGCCCGTCAACCCCGTGACCTCGGCCACCTTGCGCCCCTGCACGACGATACCCGCCTGGTTGACGGTGATCACCACCGTCTCCTTGGGCAACTGCTGGGAGGTGGATTCCGGCAACTGAATCTGCTTCGCATTGGGCAGGTCTTGTACCGAGGAAGAGCTCACCAGAAGAAAGAACACCAGGATGGTGAAGATGTCCATCAGGGAGACCATGTTCAGCCCCGCCGCACGTTTGTTGCGCGCGTGATGCTGACTCATGCGCCGGGCGCGACGCGAGGCCTTCATGGGGCGTCACCGATGGCGATCTGCGGAAACAGCTCCTTGCGCACCGCCTGGGCGAATTCCACCACGGTCACTTCTCGCACCGTGTCCATGGCCTGCACCAAGGTCTCGTAGGGGATGTTCGGTTCCAGCAGCAGGCTGATGTTCTGCTTCTGCGGAAACTTGAGTTTGAGCGCCACCAGCAGATCGGAGAGGGCCTTGAAATCGTATCGCCCGTCGCGCTTGGGCAGGCGCTTGATGACGCCGCCGAGGGTGTCGGCCACCACCAGTTCGTCCTTGCGCACGACGACCTCGAAGTTGCGCTCTTTTTTCTTGTCCTTGTTGGCCGCCTGCTGCGGAGTGTCCGGCGGCAGGTTGAGTTCGAGGACGGAGAGGTGGGAAAACACCGCGGACAACAGCAGGAACGGCACCAACACCACCATGAGATTCATGAAGGCGGTGATATCCAGCTCCGGCGCGTCCGGTTTGGCGCGCCTGACTCGGGCCCTGATCGACATCGCTGGCGGCCCTGTCAGTCCGACTTACGGACGCTGGGGTTGCGGAATTCGGTCAAAGAGTTGAGGAACTTCACCGCGGCCATCTCCAGGCTGTCCACCAGCTGCGTGGTCTTGGTCTGCAAGACGGTATACATGAGCAGCAGGGGGATCGCCGCCATGAGGCCGAAGGCGGTGGTGTTCATGGCCACCGAGATACTCGCCGAGAGCAGGTCGGCCTTGTCGGCCGGGTTGGCGTTAGCCACCGCGGTGAAGGCCTGGATCAGGCCGATGATGGTGCCCAACAGACCGAGCAGGGTGGCGATATTGGCAAAGGTGGCCAGGTAGTGGGTGCGCTTCTCCAGGCGCGGGATGACCTCCATCAGGCCCTCGTCCATGGCCATCTCGATGTCGTCGCGGCGCTTGGTGGTCTGCAGGCGGCTGAGGCCGTAGGCCAGGATGTGACCGACGTCGCTCTTCGACTTGCCGGCCAGGGCCATGGCCTGCTGGAAGTTGTTGGCCTGTACCAGCGGCGTCAACTTGTTCCACATGCTGCGATTGACCAGCTTGGCCTTGGTCAGATAGATGTAGCGCTCCAAGGCGATGGCGGCGCCAAAGGCGAACACCAGCAGGATGGCGTACATGAACACGCCACCATCTTGGAAGAATTTAACGATTGCTGTTACGCCATCCATACCTTGTCTCCTCGAAAACCCGCGTCGGATATCGGCGTCGAAATCCGGCGTGACGACCCCATGCCCTGCTGCACGAAGCCTCTAGCTTGCCCCAAGTCACCTTGGGGCGTGTTGATCAAATTCACAATTCGTTGATTGTCGTGCTGTTTCGTCGGCAAAAACGACGGCGAACTTTAGCGCACAACGGGAACTAGCGCACCTCCGGAGAACCACTATCCGGATACAGCATTTCGAAGTAGGCCACCTGACGGCGGAATTCTTCGTCGTCCAGCACGTCCCAGCCCACGCCCAGCGACTGGCTGCCGACCCCGCCCACCAGGGCGCCGAGGCGGGCGCTCTTCCAGGGCACGATATAGAGCACCTTGGGCAACTCGCGGGTGCCCTTGATGGCCGCCTCGTCCAATTGCAGACGATCCTCCGCCCGCGCACCGAGGCTCAGCAGCAGGGCGGCAGACAACACCATCGCGCGGCTCATTTCTTCGCCCCCGTGCGGCGCTCCAGATCGACGATCCACTTCGCCACCTGCTTGTCCTCCCCGCCGCTCAACTTGGCGTATTCGCGGTATTGGGCCAGCGCCTCGTCCAGGCGCCCGAGGTAGATGTCGAGCAGGATGCCGTAGTTGCGGTGAGCGTTGGGGTAGGTGGGCCGCGCGGCGATGGCCTGCCGATAATAGGACTCGGCCTGCTCGAAGTCGCCGCGCTCGCGGGCGATGACACCGAGGTAGTCCAGGCTCACGGCGCTCTTGGGATTCAACGCCAGGGCGCGCTTGAAGGCCGCCTCGGCCTCGTCCAGCTTGCCGGCACGAAAGGCGAGGATGCCGAGATTGGCATGTGGGCCGGATAGTGTCGGGTAGGTCTGCGTCATCTGCTGGAACAGGCGGGCGGCCTCCGCGTCGTGACCTTCGCGCATGGCCGCCAGGGCGCGTTCGAAGGCCGCCTTGGCCTGGGCTTCGACGCCCGTCCCCGGCGCTTTGGCCTGCGCCTGCTCGGCGCCCTCTTCCTGCGGCGTGGTGGCGCAGCCGGCCAACCACAGGACGAGCAGCATCAGTATCCATTTCCGGCTATGCACGGGTGGGTTCCTCGCTTCGGTGGAAATCGTCATCGAATACCTTCGACGAGTGGTTCAGGGCGTTCGGCCCTGGCGTAACGGAAAGGCTTGAGTTCGCGCAGGCGCGCCAGGCTCTTCTTCACCCAGTCGTCGAATATTCCTTCCTTGACGTGGGCCACGTTGGACTCGTGGAGGGTAATGGACTTCTCTTCGAACGGATAGGCCTGTTCCTCGAGCAGGATCTCGTACTGCTCCAACGCCTCGTCGTCGAGGCCAGCGGGGCGCTCCGAATCCATCAACGCCTGGGCAAACCCGGCATAGACCTCGGCCAGTTGGTAGGTGGCCGCCGTGCTCACCTCGGCCACCCCATAGTTGGCCACCTCGGTGAGGGCCTCCACCGCGCGCTGCATCTGCGCCTTCTTGCGCTTCAGGTTCTGCTTCAGGGGCGCCACCAGTTCGATCCGCCGATAGGCCGCCAGGCTCGGCTGGGCCAGGTCGAAGGCCGCCTGCGCGGCGAGGAAGCGGGTGCGCGGCGTACTCGCCGTACCCGCCGCCCGTTCCTCCCGCACCAGCGCCTCCTGCCAGCGGCGCAGGGCGCTCATGTCACCCCTCTCGCGGGCCAGGCCGGCCAGCGTGTGGCGGATCTCCATGGCTTGTTCGAAGGGCCGTGGAAAGGCTTGCAGATAACGCTCGTAGGCATCCACCACACGCGCCGTCTCGCCCGCCTCCTGGTACAGCTCGATGGCCTGCAGGAGGGCCTCGCGGCGCAGCTCCGGTTTTTTCTGCAGGGCCATGTAACGCTCCAGCTCGCGCGCCGCCATGCCCGGCTGGCCGGTCTTCTGATAGGCCAGGATGAGATTCTGGCTCACCTTGGGCAGCAACTCGCTGTCGGGATTGGCCTCCCGGAAGCTGGCCAGGGCCTCGATGGCTGCCCGGTAGTCGCCGGTGGTCAACAGGCTACTGGCGATGTCGAATTCGGCGGCGCTGGCCACCGCCGAGCCGGCGGCGACCGTCCCCACCCGCGTGAACTGGGTGATGGCCCCCTGCAGGTTGCCCTTGGCCCGCATCTGTTCGCCCTGTTTGTACACCGCCGCCGCCAGGCCGTCCTGCAACAGCCTGCGCGAGGTCTCGTCCTCTTTCGGCGTCAGGCTCAGGGCGACCTTGTAGGCCACCTCGGCGCGCGCATAGTCGCCCTTCTCGATCTCCGCCCGGGCGATGATCTTCCAGGCCGTGCGCCGGGTCTGCGGCGAGGTCTTGGTGGACAGCTCGAGGATCTGCCGCGCCGCCACCGCCGCCTGCTGATATTTCTTCAGGGCGAACATGTCCTCCGCGGCGCGGGTCAAGACCTTGGCCGCGCGCGGGTCGTCGGGAAAGGTCTTGCCGAAGCGCAGGGCGCTGCCCACCGCCAGGCGACTCCAGATCTCCTTCTGCTTGCCCGTCAGCTGTTTCTCGTGCTCGGTGTAGGCCAGCAGGGAGGCATACCCGGCCTCGGCATCCTTGCCGTAGCGCAGATAACCGTAGGCGGTCTTCTCGTACTCCTTGGCCGCCTGCGCGTAGTCGCCGGCCTCGAACAACAGCTCGGCGTAGAGGAAGTTGAGCTCCTTTGCCTTGCGGCTCTTGTTGAACCACTTCAGGTGCTGCTTGTACCAGATGAAGGCACGCTGGTAGTCCTCGGCCCGCTTCGTCTTCTGCGCCTGGGCGTGCAGGTAGCGGGCGACGTCCTCGGAATTGCTGCGCAGCAGGGGGCGCAGGCGGGCCAGCACCGTGGTCTCGTGCTCGATGTGATGGCGCCAGAAGGGGCCGTTGACCCGGTAGCGGCGGACGAACGCCTGCTTGGCCTGCATCAGGGGGCCGGCATAGCCGGCGCGGGCATAGGCCTGCATCGCCTCGAGGTCGAACTCGAAGGCCTGTGGGTGCAGCGGATAGGCGCGGGCGAAGGCCTGGTAGGTGAGGGCCGCGTCCTGGATCCGCTCCTGCTGCAGATAGAAGTCGCCCAGATCCCGGTACAGGCGCAGCTCGTAGGGGCGCTGCCCCTTGGCCTCGAAGTAGCGGGCGATGGCCGGCGCCCCGCCCAGTTCCTTGACGCTGAGGGTGACCACCCGGAAGATGTCCCGCAGCAGCTCGCGATCGCCGGTGCTCAGGCGACTGTCGTCATCGACGATGCGTCCATCGGCCGTGCGCAACTTGCGATCGATGAGGGCGGTGAAGGCGTCCAGGGCCTGAGTGTAGTGCTCCTGTTTGAAGGCCGACCAGCCCTGTTTGGCCAGGGCCTTGTCGTAGTAGCTGCTGCGCAGTCCCAGCGCGGCCACCGCGGCGTAGTCCTGCTCCGCCTCGGCGAAGCGTCGCATGTCGAAGAGGATCTCGCCGCGGCGAAAGTGCAACTCGTCGCGGTTTTCGGCCTCCGGCCGCAGCTTGATCAGGGCCTGCAGGGCATCCACGGTCTGTTGCTGGCGGCCTGCCTGCTCGTAGGCCTTGGACAGCTGATACAGCAGGATGGGCTCCTGCGGCCCGCCGCGCGCCACCTTCAGTGCATCTTCGTAGAGTTTGATGGCGCCGCGGTAGGTGACCTCGCGCAGGGTCGCCAGATCGGCGCCCTCACCCTCGGCCATGCGGTCGAGCACCTCCATCTGCCGCTGGAAGCGCTCGTCGCTGCGCTCCATCTCCAGATCGGCCAGGCGCCGCATGGCCTCGACCTTCTGTTCCTTCTCGGCGGTGGTGGACATGAACTCCCAGTAGGTGTCCATGGCCTTGTCACGGGCGCCGGCGATGGGCGCGTCGTCCTCGATCTTGATCTCCAGCTCACCGAGATCCTCCAGGGTCTGCTCCCCGGCACAGGCGGACAGCAGCAACGCCCCGACGGGCAGCCAATGACGCAGACGCATATTAACGTTCGCCCCAGCGCTTGGCCGCGTAGTCGTAGATCTGGGCGATGGAGAAGCGGGCCTCCTCGGCATAGGCCTTGATGCGCTCGTCGCGGCGGCTCAACTCCTGCCGGGCGAGACCCTGCATGTGCTGTTCTAGCTGGTGGGACAACGGCTTCAATCGGTTCTCCAGATCGGCGGCCTGGGCCAGCAGGGCGCGGCGGCGCACAGTGGCCAGACGGCTATCGCTGGATATCTCTGACGTCCAGCGATGGATTTTCTCCAATGACCCGGTGATCTGCGCAGAGTTCCTCAGGTCCTGCTGAAACAGGTTGGTGGAGTAAAGCTGCCACAGGTGCGTGGCACCGGTGGCCGCCGGCAGGCGACGCAGGCGTGCCTGCGACAGACCCCCCGCCTCTTCGACGAAGGCCCGCTGTAGGGTCTGCACCAGGCTGCCGTCGTCCACCGTCTGCCGGATCTTGGCCAGGCGCTCCGCCTCCAAGCGAAAGCTGGCCACCGCCTGTTTGTAGTAGGCCAAGGCCTGTTTGTAGGCATTCAGCTTGCCCAGGGCATAAGGCACGGCCAGCAGGGCGTCCTGCACGGCGGGGTCGGAGGGGTCGCGCTTGCTCAGGCGCAGCCAGGGCACCAGGGCCTTTTTGTAGGCCTCCTCGGCGGCATACACCCGCCCCAGGCCCAATAGGGCGGTACTGGAGAGGGGACCCTCGAGACGCGCCCGTTTGAAGTAGCGGGCGGCCGGCTCCAGCTCACCGGCCTGCAGACGGTCGTAGGCGAGGGTGAGATTGGCCTTGTCGCGCAGGGCCTGGCGCTCGGCGCCGCCGCCCCTGGCCCGGCCCAGCTCATCGAGGGCCTCGCGCGCCGCCTCGGCGTCGCCCTCACGCCGCAACGCCACGGCCAGATTGAAGCGGCCATAGGCTGCCTCGTCGGCCCTTCCCCCGTCCTCCACCAGCCGTTGCAGGCGCTGCCTGGCCGCCGGCAGTCGCCCGACCGCCAACAGCAGTCGGCCCTCGAGCAACACGCGCTCTCGCGCCATTGCCTCGGGCAGGCCGTCGCCGATGCGTGCCAGGGCCTGCAGGGCGCCGGCGGCATCTCCCGTCCATGCCTGTTGGCGGGCCAGAGACAGCCAGCTGCGGTCATCGGCCCTAGCCAGCCGCTGTAGTTGCGCAGCGGCGCGCAGGGTCAGACCCTGCTGCAGATACAGCTCGGCCAGCAGGGCGTCGACGTCCTCGGTCGACGCCCCGGTCTCGAACCCACGCTCGGCCAACAGGCGCGCGCTGGCCGCCAGCGGCCGACCCAGAGCCTGCTCGAAACGGGCCGCCCGGTATTGGATCGCGAGCAGCCTCGTCACCGGCCGCGCCGTGAGGCGGGGCAGATCCTCCCCCTCCGCCCGGGCCAGCTGCAGCAACACCACCTGCCGGCCCTGGCCGCTGCGCACAGACCACGCCAGGCCGCGTTGCAACTGTTCGCTGCGCGGTGCCTCGCCCTGCCAGTGGGCCGTCAGGCGGTGTTCGCCGGGCGGCAGATGCAGACTGAGCAGGGGCTGAGCGGCGCCGTCGGCGAGGGCCGCGATCTCGGCGGCCGAATAGGTGTGTTCGGCCATGCGTTCGCCATCCACCGACAGGGTGATGCCCTGCAGGCCAAAACGGCGATCCGGGCGCAGGGAGAACAACACCTGTAACTGGGTCTGCAGGGGTTCGGCGCGGGCGGCGTACAGCGCCGCGGCGAGGTCCTGAACCTCGCCCAGGCCGTCTTGGATCGCCTGCCGAGACGGGGCCTGGGGCGGCTCCTCGAGCGTACCGGCGTTGGCCACACCGAGGGCCGCGAGCAGGAACAGCCCAACCAGTCGGCACGAGACACGCCGCCGGCACGACAAAAGGGGATTGATTCTGAATGCGCGCATCCCGCCGAGCATACCCCATTCTCACGGTGTGATAAAAAGTCCGACTGACCGTATTACAATGAATGATGATGCGCGCACGAGGGAACCAAAGCCGGCCGGACAGCGTTACACCTCAATGCTGCCGCCTTGCGGCAGCCGACGGGCCAAGGAGCGGGCCTTCCCATGAACCGGTGGTGGAAGGGGATGGTTCCGTTGCCTCTATCCCGTCTCGCAACGGCCAGCCGAACACGCATGAACCGCCACCCCCTGCCCGAACCGCCCAGAGGGTGAAGAGGATCCCGACCCGTATGTATCAGAGCCCGGACCAGGCCGGCCCCGCCGTCTCCGCCCCAGCGCCCAGCGCGCCACCCGCCCGCCCACGCCGCCGTCTGGCCGCCGCCCCCTGGCTGATATTGCTGGCCGGGGTGATGGCCCTCGATCTCGGCCTGCTCCAACGCCATGCCGCGACGCCCGCCGAGGCGCCCACCCGGCAGGCCGCCGCCGCGCCGCTGCAGGCCCACCTCGCCCTGTTGCGCGGACTGCTCGCGGCCCTCGCCCAGCAGCCCACCACCCAGGACCTGCTGGACAGCGGTGACGAGGACGCGGCCCTGCGCTGGTCCCTGCAGCTCCTGCGCTTCCTGCCGGCGGCCACGGCGGCGGACCTGATCACCCGCGACGGGCGCCGGCTCGGCGTGGTGGCGGATGCGCCGACCCCGTCCTACGCCATCGAGGAGCTGCCGCAGTGGCCCAGCGAGCGCCTGACGCGCCACATCCCCGTGTACCCCGAGCCGGCCACCCACTTCGACCTGCTGAGCCCGGTGCGGGACGAGGCGGGCGACCTGCTCGGGGTACTGCGCGTCGCCTTCCCCCTGGCCCCGATCGAGGCCCTGCTGGCCCGGCAGGCCACCGCCGGCGTGGGCCTCGAACTGCTCAGCGGCGATGGCCGCCCCATCGCCCGGGCCGGGCCGGGCGGAGAGGCCGACGAGGCAGGCCACCCCATCGAGGGCACCGACTGGCGCCTGCGTTTGATCCGGCCCAGCGACCAGGCCGCCCTGCCCCTGCCCTGGCTGGCCGGACTCAACCTCGCCGCCCTGCTGCTGGCCGCCGCCGGCCTGTACCTCCAGCAACGCCGGCAGCGCCGACGCCTGCGGCGGGAGCTGAACGCCATCGGCGGCTATCTGGGACAACTGGCCGCGGCGCAGGCCCGCCCCCTACTGCCCGAACTGCGCAACACCGCCGTGCTGCGCCCGGCCCTCGAAGCCCTCGACCGCGACCTGCATCGTCAACGCCAGCAACTGGCCCGGCAGAACCGCCGCGACCCGCTCACCGGCCTGCTCAATCGCCGCCAGTTCAACGAGGAATTCAGCCGTGCCTACGACTTCGCCCGGCGCAACATGCCGGTCTGCGTGGCCCTGGTGCGCCTGCAGGGTATCGACGCGCTGGACGCGGACGCCGCCAATCAGGCGGTCCGCGCCCTCGGCCGCGGGCTGTTGAAGAACAGCCGCAAGGTGGACCTGGCCGCCCGTCTGGGCGACGACCGTTTCGCCCTGTTGCTGTTCGACATGAAGCCGACCGGCGTGCAACCCTTCTTGCAACGGCTGCAGGCCCGCTTCCAGAGCCTCTGGGCCGAGGACCACGAGGTGGGCATCCGCTGTGGTTACACCCTCATCCACCGCCATCGCGACAACGATCCCGCGCAGGTACTGGCACGCGCCGAGGCGGCCTTGTCCGCGGCCGATGACGAACACCCCATCGTAGGAAAATAGACCGATGATCGAGATCTACGACCGCAAGGGACTCAGCCGCCTGCTGCGCCTGGAGGCCAACGACCTGCGCGGTGCCGACCTGCGCGGCCGGCAGCTGGAGAATGCCAATCTGGTGCAGACGGACCTGCGCGGTGCCGACCTGCGTGAGGCGGATCTGCGCGGTGCCGACCTGCGCCTGGCCGACCTGCGCGAGGCGGATCTGCGCGGTGCCGACCTGCGTGATGCCCTGCTCGACGGCGCCCGCCTGGAGGGCGCGCGCGGGGTGTTGCCGCCGGTGAACAGTCCCTGACCGCGGCGTCGCGGCCTCACATGCCGTTGCGGAAGTCGTCGCTGTGGGTGACGCCGCTGCGGCGCACCCCGGCCAGGGCGCTGGCGTATTCGCGCAGGATGCCCAGGGCCCAGGCGATGCGCCGGCGGTAGTAGTCGTCGGAACGGGCGTCGTTGTCTGCCGCCTCGGCGTTCAGCACCTGCTCCACATGGCGCACGATGATCTGCTCGGGGATATAGCAGAGACGGCAGTTCTTGTAGCTGCTCATGCGCAACTCGGCCACCGGATAGGCGCCACCGTCGCCAGCGGAGACACCGACGATGAGCGCCGGCTTGTGTCCCAGCTCGGCCTGACCGAAGAGCAGGAAGAAATTCTTCAACCCCGCCGGCACCTGGCCGTGCCACTCCGGGGTGACCACGACGAAACCATCGCACGCACCCAGGCCCTCGCGCCAGGGGGCCAGGCGCTCCACCCAGTCCTCGTCAGCGGCCCACACGCCCTCGTCCCACAGCGGCAACGGGTTGCCCGCCAGGCTGAACAGCTCCGTCTCCACGCCGCCCTCGGCCAGCTGCCCGCCGATGTATTCCGCCACCTTCAGACTCTGTGCACGGCGGTGGCTGCCGCTGATGATGCCCATCTTCATGCTTGACTCTCCTCGTCTCTCGCTGTGTGTGCGCCCTCAATCACCGAGGCGCCGCAGTGCGGTCACCCGCTGCTGGTCATCGGTGCGCAGCAGGAAGCGGCCAAAGATACCATCCCGGGTGACGAAGGGTTGCAGATGGCGGGCGGGAAACTGCACCCGGGTTCCGTCCTCCGCCTGTACCAGCACGGCACGCGCGCTGCCGCGGTAGTAGCTCAGATAACGCTCGGCGGTGAGGCTCAGACGGAAGCGGTACTCGGCCACGACGTGACCTCACTTCCAGCGGAACAGGGCCGCGCCGAGGCCCAGAAACAGCAGGCTGCTGAGCCCCAGCACGGTGAGCTGGGGGGCGATCTGCCACAGCCCGGCGCCATCGATCATCACCGCACGGGCGGCATCGATGATGTGGGTGAGGGGGAAGATCAGGGCCAGATTCTGAACCCAGGGATGGCTGCCCTCGAGGGAGAACCAGACGCCGGAGAGAAACATCATGGGCCAGCTGATGAGATTGAGCAGGCCGCCGGCCAGCTCCTCACTGGCGATGCGGGCGGCCACCAGCAGGCCCAGGCTGATCAGGCTGAAGGCGCCGAGGGCGAACACCAGCAGCAACAGGGCATAGCTGCCGAACATGCTGAAGTCGATGAACAGGTCGGCACCGAAATAGACCGCCACGGTGATGGCGAGGATCAGCCACAGCCGCGACACCACCTGCGCGGCGAGGAATTCGAAGGCGCTCAGCGGCGTCGCACGCAGGCGTTTCAGTACCCCGTTCTTGCGGTAGCGCACCAGCACGTAACCGACGCCGAAGAGGGCCGAGAACATCATGTTCATGGCCAGCACGCCGGGGATCAGCCAGTCGACGTAGCGGATCTCGCGGCCGCTGACGGTCTCGCGGCGGAAGTCGCCGGCGGCCTCACCGCGGGCCTTGGCCTCGCTGCCGTAGAGCACCCGTTCGAGCACATAGCCGCGCGGCGACTCGCGGTTGATCCAGTAGCGCCGGCGGTCGAGATCGAAGAGCATGTCCAGTTGATGCCGCTCCACCTTGGTCATCGCATGAGCCAGGTCACGGACCGGGATGAACTGCAGATTCTCGCTGCGGAAGAAGGGATCGCTGGCCCGGCGCTCGGCCAGGGCCTGCTCGGGCTGGGCGGCATACACCCCCACCTTGAACTGCAGGCTGGGCTTGCCAGAGAAGGCGAAGGCGAAACCGGCGACGATGAGCACAGGGAAGGCGATGTTCCAGCCCAACGCCGCGCGGTCGCGCAGGAATTCGCGGTTGCGCGCGGCGAGCACGGCACGGAAGCGGCGCCAGTTCATGCCCGCAGCCCTTCCCCGGTGAGGGCCAGGAACAGCTCCTCGAGGCTGCGCGGACGGATCTGCAAAGCGGCCAGGGAGGCGCCGGCGTCGAGCAGCTGACGCACCGTGGTGTTGACGTCGTGGCTAAGGATCTGCACCACGCCGTCGTGCACGTCCAGCGGCATGGGCAGGGCCAGGGGATCTCCGGGAATGTCGCTCACCGGCAGCTGCAGCACCACCTCGTCGAAATGCTCGGCGAGTAGCTCGCGGGGCGAGCCACGGGCGATGATGCGGCCGTGGTCCATGATGGCGATGGCGTCACACAGGGTGTAGGCCTCCTCCATGTAGTGGGTGGTGAGGAGCACGCTCTTGCCCTGCTCACGGATACGCTTCACCAACGACCACAGATTGCGCCGTGCCTGCGGGTCGAGGCCGGTGGTGGGTTCGTCGAGAAACACCACCTGCGGGTCATTGACCAGGGCGATGGCCAGCAGCAGCCGTTGGCGCTGCCCCCCGGAGAGCTTGTTGCTGTCGCGGTCGAGAAATTCGCTCAGGGCACAGTCCTCGGCCAGACGGTCGATGGGCACACTGCGGGCGTAGAAACTGGCGAACATGGTCAGCGCCTCACGCACGCTGAGGTAGTCCTGCAGGGCGGTGGACTGGAACATGATGCCGACCTGCTCGCGAAAGGCGGCGTCGGCCGGCCGGCCGCGGAACAGGATCTCGCCGGCGTCCGGGCGGACGAGGCCTTCGAGCATCTCGAGGGTGGTGGTCTTGCCCGCGCCGTTGGGGCCCAACAGACCGAAGCAGCGCCCCTCCTGCAGGCTGAAGCCGACACCGTCCACGGCCTGCACGCCGGCAAAGGCCTTCTTCAGGGCGCGCGCTTCCAGCACAGGGGGCATGGCAGACTCCGAGGGTGACGCCGGCGTCCTGCCGGCATGGGCGAAGACGCAAGCATAGCGCCGGGAGCCGGCGGCTGCACAGAGGGGCGGGGCGAGCTGGCGTAGGACAGACCGATCAGAACAGGTCGATGTCCGACTCCTCCGTGCCCGGACAGGTAGCCATCATCTGCTGTAGGGCCTCCGCCACGCTGGCGCCGGCGAGGATGGCCTCGAACATGATCTTGTCCGACTCCAGGGTGTAGCGCGATCGGATGTCGTCCTGCAGGGCCTGCCAGGCGGCCGGGTTGTATAGACGCTCGGGACTCTCCACCACGCCGGCCAGTTCGGCCAGACTGTCGGTGAGATGGGCCAGGCGTTGGCTGAGTTTGTCGTAGAACTGAAAAGCCACCACCGCCGACTGCATGCGCGCACCCACGGCCTCGCAGGCGGCCTCGATGCCCTCGCGCTGGCCGCTCTGCTCAGGCAGCTCGGCGGCGTGCTGCTGGATGCTCTGCACCCCGGCCATCATATCGGCGAAGGCGTCGGCCAGGCTCTGCACCGACTCGTCACCGTCGCGCTGGGCGCAACCGATCTGTGCCACCGCCACCTGGAGCATGAGGACCGTCTCCCGCACCTGGCTCCAGTCCAGGTCGGGGCGGTCGGCTCGGGAGCGGGGGCGCAGGCCCGCGGCGGGGTCGGTCATGGTCGTCTTCCTTCGGTCATTGCGGATATCGTCAGCCTTTCCTGTCGGCAGCCGGGGCCAGACCCTGAAGTCCGATGGAATAATTACCCCCTGGGCAATGTCCTACCCCCGGAGGCGGGATCTTCCCAGCATCCCTGCCCCTTTCACGCCCCAGGGCGTGGCAACAATAAATACAACAGGCGCCAGCGGCGCTGACACAAGAGGAGATACACATGAGAGCTTCACACCGAGGGGGGCTGCTGCTGGCAGCCGCACTGCTGGCCAGCGCGGCCACGCCCGCCCTGGCGGCGAAGGATGCGGGCGAGGGACACGACTACCGCACCTTCCACGCCGACGGCCGTATCGACTATGGCCGTATCGGCGATTCCTATACCGCCGAGCTGGTGATGTATCTGGCCGGCAACCAGTTCATGGTCATGGAGGACCTGATGAAGGACTTCCTGCGCAAGAACCCCGACATCGAGAGTGTCTACGTCGAGACCATTCCCCCCGGCCAGATCCTCAAGGGCCAGTTGCTCAAGCAGGGCATGATCAATGGCCAGAAGACCGCCATGAATCCCGACCTGTACGCCAGCGTCAACTTCAAGCACCTGAAGAAGCTGGCCGGCAAGGGCAAGATGCACGACTACATGATCTACACCCACAACAAGCTCGAGCTGATGGTGGCCGAGGGCAACCCCAAGGGCATCAAGGGCCCCAAGGACCTGGCGCGCGACGACTTGGTGCAGTCTCACCCCAATCCCCTCACCGAGGGCATCTTCAAGTTCTACGGCTCGCAGATGCTGAAGGACCTGGGCATCTACGAGAAGGTCACCGGCGGCAAGAAGTGCAAGAGCTGTTGGGCCGTGCCGGGCAAGACCTGGTTCACCGCCCGCCACCACCGCGAGACTCCCTACCGCATCGAGCACGGTGAGGCCGACGTGGGCATCGTCTGGACCACCGAGGTGAAATACGCCAAGGCGCAGGGGCGCAAGGTGGATGGCGTGCCCATCCCCGCGCCCTACAACATGCAGGACAAGGTGGCCTACGCCATGGGCGCCCTGCGCGAGGGACGCAACCCCTACAATGCCATGCGCTTCCTCAGCTACCTGGGCACCCCCGCGGCACAGGACATCTACGCCAGCTACGGCTTCATCAAGGCCACCGACAGCGAGCTGAAACTCAAACCGCTGAACGACTGAGCCGACGGCAGAGCGGGGGCGTCACCGTGGGTGGCGCCCCCTTTTTGCTGCCCGCCCTTTATCTCCCAACGCCCGACGCGCGCTCCCAGCCCCCTTTCCCCGGGGCTTTGCTGTATAATCCGCGGCCCTATTACCCTCGAGAAGCCGCAATCCCGTGATTGAAAACCTCCGTAACATCGCCATCATCGCCCACGTCGACCATGGCAAGACCACCCTCATCGATCAGCTGCTGAAGCAGTCCGACACCCTGGACGAACGCACCCAGCTGGAAGAGCGCGCCATGGACTCCAACGACCTGGAGAAAGAGCGCGGCATCACCATCCTGGCCAAGAACACCGCCATCCGCTGGGGCGAGTACCGCATCAATATCGTCGACACCCCCGGACACGCCGACTTCGGCGGCGAGGTGGAGCGCGTCCTCTCCATGGTGGACTCGGTGCTGCTGCTGGTGGATGCGGTGGAAGGTCCCATGCCGCAGACCCGCTTCGTCACGCAGAAGGCGTTGGAACGCGGCCTGCACCCCATCGTCGTCATCAACAAGATCGACCGCCCCGGCAGCCGGCCCGACTGGGTGCTGGACCAGACCTTCGACCTCTTCGACCGCCTCGGCGCCACCGACGAGCAGCTCGACTTCCCGGTGGTCTACGCCTCCGGCCTGAACGGCTTCGCCGGTCTCGAGGACACGGTGCGCGAGGGGGACATGACGCCCCTGTTCGAGACCATCGTGGACAAGGTACACCCGCCGCAGGTGGAGCCCGAAGACCCCTTTCAGCTACAGGTCAGCCAGCTCGACTACAACAGCTACGTGGGCGTCATCGGCATCGGCCGCATCGCCCGCGGGCGGGTCAAGGCCAACACCCCGGTGACCATCGTCAACGACGAAGGGGAGCGCCGACAGGGCCGTATCCTGCAGATCCTCGGCTTCATGGGCCTGGAACGCGTCGAGGTGCCCGAGGCACAAGCCGGCGACATCATCGCCTTCACCGGCATCGAGAAACTGAACATCTCCGACACCCTGTGCGACCCCAACGCGGTGGAGGCCCTGGCCCCGCTGACCGTGGACGAGCCCACCGTGAGCATGACCTTTCAGGTCAACAACTCCCCCTTCGCCGGCAAGGACGGCAAGTTCGTCACCAGCCGCCAGATCCGCGAGCGCCTGGATCGCGAACTGCTGCACAACGTCGCCCTGCGCGTCGAACAACTCGACGACCCAGACAAGTTCAAGGTCTCCGGGCGCGGCGAGCTGCATCTCTCCGTATTGATCGAAAACATGCGCCGCGAAGGTTATGAGCTGGGCGTCTCCCGCCCCGAGGTGATCCTGCGCGAGGTCGATGGCGAGAAGCAGGAACCCTACGAGCAGGTCACCGTGGACGTCGAAGAGCAGCACCAGGGCAGTGTGATGGAAAAGCTCGGCGAGCGCGGCGGTGAGCTGAAGAACATGCTGCCCGACGGCAAGGGCCGGGTACGCATCGACTACCTCCTGCCGGCGCGCGGCCTGATCGGCTTCCGCACCGAGTTCCTCACCGCCACCCAGGGTACCGGCCTGATCTACAGCGTCTTCGACCACTACGGGCCCATGAAGAAGGGTGACTTCGGCTCACGCATCAACGGCGTCATGATCTCCAACGGCAACGGCAAGGCCCTGGCCTACGCCCTGTTCAATCTGCAGGAGCGCGGCCGCCTGTTCATCGGCCACGGCGAGGAGGTCTACGAGGGCATGATCATCGGCATCCACTCGCGCGACAACGACTTGGTGGTCAACCCGTTGAAGGCCAAACAGCTGACCAACGTGCGCGCCGCCGGCACCGACGAGAACCTGCTGCTGACACCGAAGATCGACCTCACCCTGGAGCAGGCGCTGGAATTCATCGATGCCGACGAGCTGGTGGAGGTCACCCCCAACCACATCCGTCTGCGCAAGAAGTTCCTCAAGGAGCACGAGCGCAAAAAGGCCAGCCGCGGCACCTGAGCCGGAGGCCGAAGCCTGCCGAGGGGCCCGCTGTGCGCTGAACGCACAGTGGGCTTTTTTTATGCCCCAGCGAACCACTCCCCGCCGCCCAATCCAGAGTGCTATGCTTGGACACTCTAATAATTAAAGAAGGAGGATTCACACCATGGCTGGCAAGAAAAATATCGTCTTTGGCTTTTTGTTCCTCGCCACCACCGCCGCGCTGGGCCCCTTGATGGTCTTCATGTACGCCGAGTGGGGACAGGCCAATGCCGAGAAACAACAGGTGGTCGGCCAGTTGCAGCAGCTCCAGGCCGGTGACTACGAGGAAGACCCGGAGACCCTCGACGAACTGACCGCCAAACAGCTGGCGATGACCAACAGCGAGGCCATCCTGGCCATGAACAAGGTGGCCGCACGCGAATTCTCCATCGACTACATCAAGGGCGGGCCGCACGCCCACGGCAACCTGGAGTCGGTGCTCAATATCCTGGTCGGCCTGATGCTCTGTTTCATCACTGCGCCACGGATCTGGAAAGAGGCGCTCAGCTGGATCTTCATTGCCGGCACCCTGATGCACTCTGGCCTGCTCTATCTCGAGCGCGTCTTCGAACTCGCCTGGGCCAGCACCCTGCTCAACACCGGCATCGGCCCCGCCCTCATCCTCATCGGCCTGGTGATGGCCGGCGG